>DAOVXH010000035.1 GCA_030636255.1 Methanomassiliicoccales archaeon | reverse complement strand
ACCGAACCATCCTTTCTGTACATATTCAATTCAATGGTCTGTTCTGCCCAGCGTTCTGCCATTGGCTTACTGTTCTCCTCTTCAAAAATTCTTTTGACGAGGGGCATGCTTTCAGGTACCATGGTATCTGCAAGTGAGATATTATTTGCTTCTTCTGGTGTGTAACCTCTGAGTTTCATGACAGAGGGGCTGTGATAAGTGAATTTTCCCTGAGGATCCATTACCCAAATAGTTTCAATGGCATTGTTTGCTAGTAATCGGTACTTCTCTTCGCTCTCTATGAGTGCTTCCTCTGCTTCCTTGCGCTCTGTGATATCCATACCTGAACTCAGGTGTCCAGTAATCTTTCCTGCATCATCATGGACGTAAGTTGCTTCCCATAGGATGATACGCTCAATTCCATCTTTTCTCAAAACAGGATTAACATATGTTCTGACAGGCTCCAGGTCGCCTTCAAGGATTTGATGGGAGACACCTAGCACCTCTTCTCTCAGCCTTTCTGGAAGGAAATTATCAAACCAATTTTTTCCCACAATTTCCGATTTATCATACCCAAGGATATCACATCCTTTTTGGTTTATCATAGTCACGATGCCCTCTGAGTTAATGGTAATTATCATGACGCCGGCTATCTTGAGGTATGTCTCGGCTTTTTCTTTTTCAATGACCCATTCTTCTTCTGCTTTCCTGCGCTCAGTAATGTCATCAAAAACACAATGTGTTCGAAGGAATTTTCCATCACCATCATAACCAACTTGGCAATTGTAAGAAATATCAATTATCTTCTCATCTTTTCTGACCATTTTTAATTCAACATTTTTTGCCTTGCCGACTTCTTTGAACTTGGGAAAGTTCTCTTTAAAATGTTCTTGGAATTCCAAAGCCAAAAAGTCTCCGAACCATTTGCCAATTACCTCTTCTTTTTCATATCCAAGCGCATCAAGCCAGGCCTTGTTAACTTTGAGAATAATACCCTTTTCATCCAGCGATTGATACGGCAGCGGAGCTTCATCAAACAACTGCTCAAAATTATTAGCCTGCCCTGGCCTAATCATGTCCTTATCTCTTCCCAAAGATTCCCCCCGCTTGATGTCGGATACATTTTTCCACCTATTTAAGGATGCTTGAATACTCTTCTTAACATTGTTTTTATTGTTGTGAAATTGTTAATTTAGTATATTAGATATCACAAGTGATTATATAAAATGATAATATTTACAATAACTTTTTATATGATTAAATTAGCCAGATAGTTACAAAATCACTCTATTTCCTTGAACCCAATAATATGAGAAAATTGAATCACAATATCTTAGAAATTCGTCCTGGCCAATGGCCCCAAATCCATAGTCCAGAATTCCGCGCTTGTGCTTTGGGATTATTATTGCTCCAGAGTCGGTGGCAATCATGCCCATGGGTATTTCAGGTATTTGTCGTATTTCAAGGCCAAGCATGCTGCTTTCAATGTACTCATGTGGTATCCTTTCACCCTCTTTGATTAGGATGTTTACTCTGATGCCTCTGTTCAGCTGTTCCAGATGTTCCATTATCACGTGGCTGATTGTCTCCTGGAATATGCAGTTTATATTGTCCATTGCTTCATTATTTACTGCCAGCAGTCCGTCAAGCATATTCAGTGCCCCTTCGACGATTTCAGCATTCTTCAGAATGGATATGGTGTCAAGCTCCCTGGGTATCATATCAAAATCATGTTCCTCGAAGAAAGCTCTGTTTGTCTCTAAAAAATCAATTTTATCTACAAGGTCAAGAATATGCTGTCCCATGCCAGTTAGTTGATACATTGATCTGCTGTTCTTTCTGACGATTCCAAGGTCTGCCAGTATCTTGCAGTGCCTTGTTACTTCCGGCGCCGAGATCTTTAGACCTTTGCAAAGCTCTAGATGTCTTTTGTCTCCATTTCTGAGAAGCTCCACAATGCTTTTTCTTGCATTATGGGACAATCCGAACATCAGTTCATGTTCTTTCATCTATATTTGATATAGTTCTTTATTATATATAGTAATTTTGGTTAAACAAAATAATTTTGATGAAACTTAAAAAAGGTATATAAAGGAATAGGCAATTATCTGTGTAAGGGGGAACGAAAATATGCCAATAGAAACAGAAGAAATAAACGCCACTAACATGGCACAGATATTAGGGGATGGATACTCGAAAGCAATTCTTACTTCAACACATCTCAAGCCTAAAACGGCTTTGGAGATAGCAGATGTTCACGGCATACCAATTGCTGCCTGCTACAGACGCATAAAAACCCTTGAAGACCTGGGTTTAGTTCACCGGGACGAGCAGATTCTCACTCAGAAAGGAAAACGCCGGTGGTCTTACATTTCAAATATTCATTCATTGCAGATTTTCTATTCTGATGGAAAGATATCTGCTAAATGCGAATTGAGAAACGGATATGTTAATAATCTTTAGGAGGATTCGGTGTGGTGAAAGAGGATATGTTTCAGATGGAGAGAATTTCTACTGGCATCAAGGAATTTGATAGTTTAATAGAAGGCGGTTACCCCAAGAACCGAACTATTTTGTTATCCGGAGGGCCAGGTGTTGGAAAGACCATTGCTGCACTTCAATATGTAAACAAGGTCTGCGAAAGCGGAAAGAAGTGCCTTTATCTGGCAACCGAAGAAACCCCCGAAGAATTAAGAATTCAGGCCAATCAGCTTGGTATTCCATTGAAAACCTTTGAAGATAATAATCTCCTGAAAATCGAACCAGTCCTGGCAGAGCGAATGGAGGATATTCAGTGGCAGAGGGGAAAGACCCCCTCCCGTTCTATACTAAAAAAGCCAATTGATTCTATATCCAACTCAGATGCAGATTCTGTTGTTCTGGACAATCTTGGTTCCTACACCCTGGACATTACCATTGGTACTTTCAGAGAACAATTGGACCTAATTGTGCACACAGTCCGGAAAAAGGGCATGTCTGGCCTGTTTGTTTCCGATGAAACCCTCAACGAGAGATACAATAATGTTGCCCTTTACTCGGTACATGGGGCTATTCATATGTTCAAACGTGAGAATCCCTTCACCGGTAATGTAGAACGGTTAATGAACGTCATGAAGATGCGTGGGACAAAAACACCACTGGGCTATGTCAAATATATCATTGATGAGAATGGTATTAATATTCAGAGTTCGAAAACATCTAAATAATTATTTCCAGCTCTATGATATCAGTTTCATCCTTCTTTGGAGCCAGTACATACATGGGAGTGTAAGGCTTTTCACCGAACATCATCCACTGGGAGTTTTTTGTGGTCACCCGGATGCGATTATTGCTTATTCCCATGTCAATGCTCTCCTGCACGCTGGATGGCCATGTGAAACCTATACAAGAACCACCATTCTGAAGAAGTCCTGAGATATGCAATTCAATGTCCTTGACTACTTCTTCACCATAATGGGATATAATCTGATTGGCATCCATCAGGAAACATACTTCCTTCTCATGAAACATCTTGTCAATGAATGATGTATTGAAATCAGTATAGAAATCATCACCATCCACCTTTATCAGGGAATCTGAATCGTGACCTCTCTGGATCATGGAGATTGGGCTGATTATTTTGAATTTTTCCTGAGACTCAGAAACATAATTTGCAGGGCTTTTTCCAAACAATCTAACCGAAGGTGTGGAATACATTCCCATGGAGTTTTCCAGATTATGTTCAACAATGGAATTTACCAGTGTTTGAACCATCTCTGTAGGCACATTGCGGTCAAATTCGAAAAGCACGTAATTTCCAGGCTTGATTATGTTTTCCAGAATATTTCCAAGTTCAAGCTTTTTGAGTTTGTTCTGGCTGCCTGCCAGTTCTTCCATATTATAATCAAATGAATTGAAATGTCCATCTTTCAGGGTGAACGGGACACAAGGCATCAATATCTGCTGGCCTCTTAATTTTTCAACCTTCATATTCCTTATCCGGCGGCCTTCCACCTGGTCCATTTCCAGTGATATGACACCGTCGCCAATATATTCCAGCTGATTGAGGCCGCTGGTCTCCAGAATGAATATCACATTAACATTGCTCCTCTCCACAAGGTCCTTCTGAAGCATTTTCAGCAGGCGTCTCGGAGAAATTCCATACTTCTCGCCCAGAGAATCAATGCTGTCTATTGCAACCAGGGACATTTCCTTTTCTGCAGTTTCCAGGGTTTCATAGAGCATATCTATCTCCGGCAGTATCGAGGTAATATCAAAGGTCCAGGAATTTCCATCTGTTTTTCCTGAGCCAATCTCTCCGTCAAAATCCTCTTCCAGGAATTCATCGCCCTCCTCGACACGGGATTCCATTCTATTGAGCTCCTTGCGATTGATTGAACTTCCGTTCATGCTTCTGAATCCCTCATCATGCCCCTTTGACAGCAATAGGTCAAAATCTATCCAGCTGATATGCCTTTTCAATGCATGCTCGTCTATTCTGCTGGATACGAAACATACTGCAGAGTCTTCCCTGAAATGATTGAGCAGTTCCAGTGCGAAGGTTGTCTTGCCAGTGCCTGGTGCGCCTTTCAAAATCAGCGAACGTCCGCCTCCCTCTGAAAAGAATTTGATTATCTCCTTTGGTATATGTCCATCATGATGAATAAACTCACCTCTAACTCCATGTATAATATATGATGATGAATCTTATTCTTTATAACTATGAGATGTTAAATTATCAATTTTGATAATCTTATCTTGTCATAATGTTTGTTTGTGATAATCACCAGTGATATCCGTACAGATACCTTAAAAGCAAATTTTAGCACTACTTGATTTTGGTGATTAAAAAATGAACCCTAGAAGAAATGTTAGCGTCGTTGTTAGCATAATGATTGTCTGTGTGCTTGTAGGAATGCCGCTATATGCGATGGTATTTAATGCAATATCCTCGCAGAATAGTGAAATTTTGCAAGAAGAGGTAAATGAGATATCCGGTCTTACTACCGAAATTGTGATGCTAGATACAGTGGTGCTTGAGACAGTAGAGGATTACTCTATTGTTCTTGAAGTCAATGAAATGTTCGGCTCAAGTTGGGATTCTATTGAAATATCTGAATCTCAGAACTTTTTTAGTGGCTGGGATAAAAATTATGTTTACATATGCCCCAATTCGGACTGGAACGGAAAAGAGGAATTGACTGTGACTGCATCATATCTATTTTCCCCGATACCTGCCGTACCACCGTCCCTTCCAGGCATTGATCTCGTTGATGACGAAGAAACCGTGACTGCAGAAGAGGTACTCTGGGAGGTAATTGCTCCATTGAGTGTCACCGTGCTCCCGATGAATGATGAGCCAGTAACTGTTATGGAAAAGGCCTATGCCATCGAGATGAGTACCAACACGAACATGGAAATGAATGAAGCCATATATCTTCCTGCTTTCTTTCAGGATGTTGATAATGAACTGTCCTATTCGTGGATGTCCGGGAACAGCCTTATCACTCCGGTAATTGAAGATGATTTTATCACATCATTCAAAAGTTCTGGAGCCGCTGGTGAGGATTACATTACACTAATGGCATATGATGGCGAGTTTGTTGCAACATATGATTTCTGCACCTTTGTAAATCAAAGGGAACCACTGTCCTTTATGGAAGATTCATGCTATGATTTCAATTTCAATGAATATGTAGATACTGAAACCCAGAGTTTTGAGGTTATTGACTCGGAACATCTGCTCTTTGAAGATTATTCTGAGGTAATGGCCATAGTTCCAGAAGGTGATTGGTATGGAGATGAGACTGTTTCTATCCTGACATATCCAAAACCAATGACAAGACCTCCCTTGGCCCCGCCTACATTAAACGTTGTTGATCCAATTTCCATTGATCCACCGACTTATGAGTTTGATATGGTATTTGGTCTCTATGAATTTGATGTGAGCATCAGCAATGTCAATGACCCGCCAGTAATTAGCTCCTCCCCGGCAGTGCTGCTCAATGAGGATGATATTTCCATTGAAGCCTTCAATATTGATGATTTATTCTATGATATAGACAGCCAGTTATCATATGAAGTGGAATCACAAAATTCAAAGTTATCATTGGAACTGGGTACCGATGGCAGCCTTGACATGACCCCTATGGAAAACTGGTTTGGGACAGAGAATGTAATGATTTCTGCCACAGACGGGGAATATGTCATATCTCAGGGAGTAACTGTTCAGGTGGCGCCTATCAATGATGTGCCCCTGGCCTCTGGTGAAAGCCTGACATTGGAGATAGATGAGGATACAAATGTGACAATTGACCTTGATAATTATGTTTCCGATGTTGATGATGCTTTGTGGTTCGATATTTTGTGTACCAACACCAATGTCACCATCACTACCAATGAGACAACATGGGAGACAACAATAGAACCATTGGACAACTGGAATGGTCAACTGGACCTGGTAGTTTATGCCTCTGATGACGAATATCAATTGGCCAGAAATCTTATTCTGAATGTCAATGCTGTGAACGATGCTCCAACCATTATATCATCAGCAGAACAGAAATTCAATGAAGATCAATATCTAGAGCTTGATTTGAATGAATTCTTCCAAGATGTTGACAATGAAATGAGCTTCATCACATATTCTGGAGACAGTGCCCTCAAATGTGAACAACGTGAAAACAATAGGCTTAGAATCTCCAGTTCTGCAGATAACTGGAACGGCCAGGCAGCAATCACAATGGTGGCCACAGACGGTGTCTATACCGTGGAGCAGGATATTGTGGTGAATGTTATCCCAATTAACGACGCCCCAACTGCCAGAAGCGAAGATAAAGAACTCAGGATGAATGAAGATACATCCCTCAGTCTAGAGCTGAATGATATGTTCCAGGATATTGACATGGATGCATTGACCTACGAATTCAGTACAGGTGACCAGCTTCAATTGGTATATGATAATGAAGACATATTGGAGCTTTATCCAACAGAGAACTGGCATGGAAGCCTATTCCTACATATCATGGCCTCGGATGGCGAGGCAACTGCCACAAGGAGCCTAAATATTGTTGTGGAACCTGTAAATGACTCGCCAACCCTATGTGCATCTGTGGAACCAGTACTGGCCGCGCCAGGTGAGACAGTATCAATTGACCTGTCAATGTACTTCAGTGATATAGATACCTCCAATATGGATTTTGAAGTATTTGGATATGAGAATGTTATGGTTGCTGAGACCAATGTGCCAGGAAAATTCCTATTGACTCTGCCTGAGAACTGGGAAGGCACTGAAATAATTGGAGTAAGGGCTTCCGACGGTGTGGACACAGTGGAGTCAGAGATGTATGTCTCATCAATACCGGTGAGTCCGGAGGTCATAATCCAGACTGCTTCGCCTGCCTCTCCTCTCCAGTCAATGTTCTGGCTGGGAGTTGGAATACTGGCAGCAGTTGTTAGTATGGCCGCTGTTGGTAGAACCAGGCAACGCCATGCTGGAAAAAGAGCACCTGCTGGAAACGACTCAATATTCTGAGGTGCCATGAACGAAATAATGCCACAGGTAAACGTGCCTGTGGCCCATTTCATATTTAAAAAAAGGTGATAAAATGGAAGAAAAAACAATAGATGCAACTCAATTGCTTATGGACCAGGATATTGAAAAGATTCTGATAGGCACTTACCAGGGAGCCAGGTGTGCCCAGGAGCTCAGTGAAATGTATGGCATTCCAACAGCCACATGTTTCAGAAAAATCAAGCAGCTCAGGCAGATGGGCCTTCTGGAAGTGGAGAAGACAGTCTACGCTTCCGGGGGAAAGAAGGTTGATTATTATTCAGCCAATCTGGAAAATGCCTACGTGTTCTATGACTCAGGAAGATTGAAGGTGAGATTCAAAGTCGTCCTGCAGATGGCCAATGATTTCCGTAGAAGATATGAACAATTCGCGGATAAGCCCTCCATAGGGAGGACCTAGATTATCTGATTTGATAATCACAATTGAAAATTTGATGTGGGCTTATATATACAAATCCCAGCAATCAAGTTTTATAAAAGGTGATGAAAAATGAATCCATTGGAAGCTTCCAAGATAATTTCTGACGAATATGCGGCCCGAATTCTGGTTGCCACATTAAGGCGCCCAAAAAGTGCCATTACTTTGAGCCATGATCTCGGGATACCAATTGCTGCATGTTACAGACGGATAAAAATGCTGGAGCAGGCGAAACTTGTGAGATGTGTGGAAAGAGTTCTTACCCAGAAGGGAAAGAGAATGAGCGTTTACACATCCACCCTCAAGAATGCCTATATCTCATTTGAGGATGGCAATTTAAAGGTAAGGTTTGAGATGAAATCTGGAACCATCGAGGAATTCGGTGGTAAATTAGATCTCATGTCAGAAATAACAATCTAAGTAAGGATTAACTCCCTCCTAACTCCCTCTGGGCCGTTGGACATTGTCCTTCGGCCCCCTCTTTTTCTTTTTTTAAAATTCAAGATTGAATATCACCCAAGAGAATTGTTTCGATGCCTTTTATTCTATTGACACTAATGTTCTTATGATGCTACCTTTCGCACATTTCCTAATATCAATAGGCATAGGCTTTACCCTTGAGGTTAAATCCCCCAGGAAATATCTGAACATTTTGATGTTCGGTATAATTGGAATTCTTCCTGATATAGATCATATCCTGCCACAACTTGGCAGTACTGGATTATTTCATAATACCCTGGTTCTGGGAGAGCTACCTCTTGTCTTCCTGATAGCTGCATACATGCTGGAGAATCATTTCAATGAAAGGTCATCAAAATATCAGAGGTTCTTCACCAGTGTGGCTGTGATACTCTATGCCCATCTTATTCTGGACCTGATAGCTGGTAGCAGCATAGCATATACATTCGCAGGAACAAGTACCTTCAACCTGGAATCACTGCCACTGATAGAAATTGGAGGGCTTGGAGTAGTTATGGCCAGTACAGATATGGCTTGGCTGGCCCTTGGTATTCTGATACTGGGTGGAAATCTGGTTCAGAAGAAATTGTACTTCCTAATCGAAGAGTACTATGCAGAGGACGAGAAGGAATTCGGAAGCCAGTACCCCTCAGATGCAATGCTGTCGCGACCGGTTGTTTCAGGCACAACCTTCTGACATGATCGTAATAAAAGCTGTTCGCCATGCTCTTTTTTTGAAATCAGAACTGATAATAAAAGCGAAACCCATTAATCATTCCAGGGTAATTTTGATATGGAATTATGAAGAACATAGACAAGATAATAAATGGCATTATGGCAGTGGTTTACTCGCCGGAAGTAGTGGATAAAAAGAAAATACTCATGGTGTCAAAATATACTGAACGAACCCGTGTGAACCTGATATTACTGAAGTTCTTTCTGGAAGAAATGAACATGCGGGGAATTTTCATAACAATCGACAGACCTCATCAGTATATTGAATACCTCCTGAATCTCCACGGAATATCTCAGAAGAAATTGATTTACATAGATGTTGTGAGCCACCTTTCAGGTGAGATAAAACTTTTTGACGATTCAAATGTATTTTTCATGGATGGCCCCTATGAGGTTGGTTTCCTTGACGATGTCATGGATGGATGTTATGAGCCTGATTCCGTGGCTGGCAGCATCCCCAAAAATTATGTGAACCTCAAAGAAATGGACTTCATTCTTGTAGATGACATTGCTGCGTTGAGCAAGTACCTGGATGATGATGGAATAAAGAAATTTATCGATTCCTACTTGACAAGCATAAGAAGGCTTGCAACGGTCACTGCACCCATTGTCCTTGACATTAACAAGAATAAAGAGATGTATAATCTTCTGAAAGATAATTGCGAGTGCATAATCTTCATTAATCTCATGAAATCATTGGTCAAGGAAGTCAAATGTGATTCTAAGGTTTCGAAAAATTCTAAGATTTCGAAGAATTTAAAAAATTCTAAAAGAAAAATTCTGAAAAAGGTAAAATCTCCATCTTTTTCAGAAACAGGAGTATGATAATATGGATGACGATAATGGATTTGAAAGATTGAGCTCTGGAGTTGATGGAGTAGACCCCCTAATCCAGGGAGGATACCCTTACCCTTCGGTAGTACTTGTGGCCGGTCCAGCAGGAACTGGAAAGACAACCTTTGCCCAGCAATTCCTTTTCTCAGGTGCAGAGAAGGGCGAGATAGGTCTATACATCACAACATTGAGTGAACCTCCCCAGTGGGTGATGCATTACATGTCCCATTTCAAGTACCTCAATAAGAGCCATATTGGCAGCAGGGTGATATTCGCAGACATAGGTCCGCTTCTAAGGGATGCCAATCCAGAAGATATTATAGCTTTCATAGATGAGAAAGTAGCCGAAACAATGGCCCAGAGGGTGGTTATTGACCCCATTACGGTCATCAAAGCATTCATGGGCAAGGAATATCGTCCCTTCCTTTTTGACCTGGTTAACCATCTTAAAAACTGGCGTGCTGTTACAATCCTTACTGGAGAAGTGGAGCCAGGCAAGTTTTATCCCCAGGAAGTTGCACATGCTGTTGACGGCGTTGTACTGTTGACCTATGAGGAAAATGAAGGTGCAAGAAGAAAATACTTTGAGGTTTTGAAGATGCGTGGAACCAATCACCGTACCGGAAAGCAGAACCTTACCATAACCAGCGACAAGGGCATTGTAGTCCTTTCAGGCTCTTTCTAGGGCTATTCCCTGAAATTATCCAGGCATATCAATAACCTTCCATAAAGTGTGGGCTTTTCATGATAAATTAATAATTTCTATTAGTAATTCATGACTCAACTGTCCACATTGTATCAGTTGAAACATGAACCCAGTAACCTTCTCCCGGCTGCATCACCACTGTTGTCAGATCAGTTATATCATCAATGAGATATGGGCTTGAATTGTCGTATACGGCCATCATATTTGAGCCAGTGCCAGCCAATGCAACAGAAGCTAATTTGCATTCTATTGTGGGATAGCTCACAAGGTTCCAACCTGCATTAAGCATGATGTTCTGGTTCTTTGGAACACCGCTCAAGAGGAACACACAATCCTCGTTCATGTAAATCCAGTAAGCCTTGGTAAGTTCAATGCTGTTAAAATCATTCACATAATCAGAACTATAGATGGAAAAGCTCTGCCATCGTCCGTACTCTCCAGATGTATCATAGGTATGTATTCTCTCAAATGAACCATCAATGGAGTTGAATACCCAGTCAATGGAATTATCCAATGGCTCAATGGGTATAGAAATCAGGTTCCAGCCAACATTCAAGCTTTTGGAGAAAGAAACCGAATCCCTATCTGCCCTGAACCTCCACTGATGCTCATAACGATGATTTCTATTAGTTTCTCCTTCCAGCCTGCACCGCACCAGTTCCCCATTTGTGAATCCGTTTTCATGGCGATATGATACATTGTATCCATCATTCTCATTGGATATCTGGCAATTAACCAAATTATCCTGAACAAAAAGCTGAATGCTTGATTCTATCAGGTCACCAGTTCCATTACTGACAAAAACTGATATTGTTGGTTGAAGATTTCCCCATGCCCAGTTATTCGGAGGAAATTCATTCCTTATCTCTGGATTTGAAATATTTTCGATAAAAGGTTCTCCATCTGCTGAATCTGGAAGCACATCATCATCAAACACTTTCTCTGCTTCTGCCTTCTCCACTTGCACATTATAACCTATGACTGTGCACAGGAACAATACCACCATAATGATGGCCAATAATTCGGTCTTCATTTTTTCACCTTAATATAGATATTAGAAACATATGTAATATCCTTTAATATTTAATTATCAAATATAAATATCAGCAATGACTATCACTAATGAATCTTGGAACTAAACCATGATAAATACTCATGATAATTACCTGGTATGAAAATAATTCCACTGACATTAACAATAGCACAGTTGAAGGAGCTTTGCGAGAAGAAATCCACTGACTTGAATTACCAGAGTAAGGGTACTGTGGTAAGATTGAGGATTAGTGCTTGAGGAATCAGGCGGCCTTGCATAACAAATTCGGTTGAGAGGACACTTTCTGGCAAGTAAATCATATGAAACCTTGCAGGTTTAATTAATCATAAATTGTCCGGAGCCAATCTCGCAAGGACTCATTATTTGCCTCGCCATTGAGCCATTTTCGAATTATCTCCAGATTCTTGTAACTCACCAATCATGTCACCTACTATGTCAATGTTTTATCACTTGGCCAGAGCTCCGGCAACCATTTCCAGTTTTTTAGCAACTTCCTTGCCCTT
>DAOVXH010000006.1 GCA_030636255.1 Methanomassiliicoccales archaeon | reverse complement strand
TGTTATCCAGGGATTTCCGTTAATAGAGGGGCCAGATGTCGCAGGACTGAACATGGCATTTCCCTTTGCATTTCTGATACTTATGAACGCTGCAATTCTCCAGGTTGTCACGGTGCCATTGGGCATGTTCCTAAAGAACCTGGCTAACCGGGACTTTGGATTTCCTGAGATGTTCCTTGGCTATAGAATGGACATTGTGAACATTCCAAAGAAATTTGTCTGGCCCATGGAGAAGATAATTGATGACGAGCGTGTTCTTGTCATATTTCCCAAGCGTGACGGTGATGTGAGGAAGGATTTACTGGCTCTGAGAAAGGAAGGAATAGAAAGAATCTGGGTGACTCCCAAGGTTCCGTTCATCATCCCAATGCTATTGGGTATTATTTTCAGTGTTATTATTGGAAACCTGGTAATGCTGTTATTCTAATCATGAAGCTCGGTGGCACAGGTCTTGCAGTAATTCTGTGTCTTGAGGTTGATTGTATCGCAATTGGGACATAATATCATGTTGTCTGGCAATGTTACTTCCTCTTCCTGCTGCTGCTCTATTCTGGTACTCTGAAGAGATGCACTTATTGATGGCTGGTTAGGTTTTCTGCTGGAATAGGCAAATTCTGGTTTCTCATACCCATATTCCTCAAATGTTCTTTTTGTCGAGAACTTTGTCAGGTGCCGCCAGAACAGGAAATAGATGATAGCATAGAGAAGAAGAAGCAGATTGAATATGCACAGGACTATGCAGATGAAGGCCAGAACCTGATAGAATTTGGCCCCGTGGACCCTGGCCCATTCCTTCATCATGAGCAGGCCCATGCCCAGAATGACTGAAAATCCTCCAAGTAACAGATAGACAATTCCAATGGCCTTGAGTATGCCGCCAATGGCACTTCCCATGACCACATAACCGCTCACCATGTCCCCGACCAAGAAAGCTCCCACTCCACTCCAGAAATAGGAAATCGCAATCAAAAGTGTGACAATGGCAATGACAGTTATTCCAGTCGGCCTCTTCAAACCCATGGGTGTAAAGTAGTGAAAATATAATATAAGGTTATCGGAGGCAACCTCATGCTTAAATAAATTGGATGGATACACTGCCAGGTGGGTGAATATTCCCATGCTGATTGCCAAGATTCTACCACGTCAGTATTCAATTCCCAATAAGTAAATTCATAGCCGAAATACGCAACCATGAACACCAGAATTATTCCACAGCCCAATGAATTGCATGCCGGACTGCCCCTGGAAACTCTGCAGTCGCTACAATCTAGGCTCATTAACATCCCCACCATTGTGGCCAGAAAAATATTCCATGAGACCCTAATAAAACTTACCCAAACCTTCTGCTGACTAGATTATACGGAGAGGATATCACTTATCTGGAGGAGAGTTTAATTTCTTTGACTCCCTAGCACCATAATTCCAAATAGCGTCTTCATAGAGGGTTGCATATGCCTTGCAGTAGAGGCCGGGGGCCTTGATGGTCCCGTGAGCGACGTATGCATTTAGTTTGCATGCGCCATGGCAGAATCTCTTCCATGTGCATTTCTCGCATTCAGGCACATCATCTATAGAAAAACCCCTGAACTCTTGGAAAACTGGGGAATTATCCCAGACATCCTTTAGGCTATCGTTTCGTATATTGCCAGCCTTAAAAGCAGGGAGATGCATAGTTACACAGGGATAGATGTCACCGTTGGCCCCAAAGCTTACAAGGGATACTCCTGCCCCGCATCCATATGGTCGAATTTTTGTGATTTCGCGAGCTCCAAAAAATCTCTCAATCTCCAACAGGACATTGTCTGCACTAGGTTCTTCCGCCTGAGACATCAATTTCCTGAATGATGCAACTATTTCATCGTTCGAGAGCATGAGTTCTGAGTTTGCACGTCCAGTTATCCAAACTGGGGCTGCCAACACTTTAGCGGCATTAATCTGCTTTGCCAATTTCAGTAGATTGGGTATGTCGTCAAGGTTCTCCCGGGTCATGACCGCACCTATTGAAAATTTTACATCCTCCTCTATTAAATTTTCAATTCCGCGCATCGCTCGGTCAAAATTACCTTTTCCTCTAAGCTTGTCATGAGAATCTTTTAATCCATCTATGCTCACATTCACGTCACCAAACAAGGACTTAATCTTTTTCGCTGCTTCCTTGTCTATCAAAAGGCCATTTGACACTAATTTACAACTCATTCCTTTTTCTTTTGCATATGATGCGAGTTCCCAGAGCATCTCGCTTTTCAATAATGGCTCTCCACCGGTGAACACTATCCATTGGTCGGTTTCCTCATGGCCCAGCTCTTTTACCTGGTCAATTATTCCTTTTTGTTCTTCTATAGAAAGTTCGTTATCGAAAGCTTCTGCAGAATCACGATAGCAATATTTGCACCTGAGATTGCATTCATCTGTCAGATGCAACCAAGCATTCTTCACATAGAATTCAGTGAACCTGGGTATCTTATTCGGTTTAACATCGCCTAAAATGCCACTTGACTCCAGGCTTTTAATAAATACTTCGACATCTTTTTTTTTCGCTTCTGGATCCCCATCACATGTACTTGAAAAAATATCTAGGATTTCATTAAGGTCTTTTTCCCCGTCACATAGCTCAAGCAGACTTAAACCCTCGTCCTTGGAAAAGAACCATTTTCCTGAGTCTGGTTCAATCAACAATGTGAGTTCATCACGCTTAAATTTCTGATATTTTTTTGATAAATATGGTTTCATGTATTTGATGGTTAATATAAATCAGATATAAATGGTTTTACTAAATGGTGTTTTGTATTAATTATACACATAGATACTTGGGAAAAAGAAATGGATTACAACCCTAAAAAATACAAAACTTAAAATTTCACCCATAAAAATTGAGTGAGCAAAATAAATACTCGCATAATGAACTAGTTCGAAGAGACAATATTTTTATTCATTACAATTAAATATTTAAAAGAAAATAATATTGCCATCTGCTTAAATTACACACAGCATATATTTTAATTATAAACACCAGTTTTATAAACTAGTAGTTTAGTATATTATGTTTATTGGTATGCAAATAACTCCGCCTGGAGCAACTACACACTCTTCACCATGGAATTGTGGTCCGTTTCCGTTCTGTTGGCCAACCTCATTTCCCTTTGGTGTTATTACTTCTATCATTGTTTTTTCACCTCCGTAGTCTGCTACAATTAATTATCGTATTTAAATGTTTTCCGTTAACTTAATCGAGATAAATTTTTACTACGAAGACAGGGTATATACACTTTGGAATCTATTACATAACATGGACGATAAAAAGAAAGAAGAAAAGAAGGAAATTGCAATGGCTGGGCCGTGAGGGACTACGAGGAACAGCTGAAGAAGGCTAAAATCGAGACAATCCTTGTCAGCATCGACGGTTTCAGGGACAATCACGATAAAATCAGGGACAAACCCGGTTCCTATGAAAAGTGCCTGGACGCCATTAAATTCCTTAAGGAAATTGGAACTCCAACAGTTGGAGCTTCCACAGTTTATCTGCCAGATAACATTGACCTGCTGGATAAAATCGTTGATGAAGTTGCCTTGGCCGGTGTGAACAGGCATCGTCTCCAGGCCATTGTTCCAGAGGGACGTTCCAAGGGAAAGGGCAACTCAAAGGAAGAGGTGAAGAAGGCCATAGAGTATGTCTATCACGCGAGAAAGAACGGCGTGAACGTGGAGGTCTGCGAGGCCCATGGCTGGCTCGGACCCCTGGATGGTTTGCTGAGGGCCACATTCTTCTGCGGAGTCGGTCTAAACACGGCCTGCATAATGCAGAACGGCGATGTCATGGGCTGCTCGCTCATGGACTTCCCCGAACATTCGGAGGGGAACATAAAGACAAGGAGCATCAAGGATATCTGGTTTAACGGTTTCCAGAAATACAGGAGCCAGTCCATCCTTCCCGACCTTAAGGAGGAATGCGAGGATTGCGATTACCTTGAGACATGCAGGGGCGGCTGTTGGCTCCATGGCATGAATGACAATTTCTGCTTCCTGCCAATGGCAATAGATGTTGCCAGGGAATCAGGGGATTTCCCAGGTATAGACGACATAGAAGACATGGAAGAGAAATAATCCAAAACCAGCCATCTTACCGTTGGCATCCTGCTTTCATCTG
The DNA here is from genome assembly GCA_030636255.1 of Methanomassiliicoccales archaeon. GTDB lineage: Archaea > Thermoplasmatota > Thermoplasmata > SG8-5 > SG8-5 > JAGLQM01. Next base: position 21,451 of record DAOVXH010000006.1, on the reverse strand, counting down.
GATTTTCATGGCCTTTATAGTGTAGATTGAGACAATGGTGTATGCCCCAGCATTAAATTATCCGTTGATTATATGAATAATTTAATCACATTCAATAAGTTATTTAGTATTAGTAAAAAGGAATGCTTATATATTATTACAATATCCCACGGCTTGCATATAGTGTGTAAATAATTCATGGAGGTAGAAAAATGGGAAACGGAGAACCACAATTTCAGCCAATTGACCCACCATTCCAGTGGGGACAAGATGTAACAGGCGGATGCGGCAATTGCGTAGAAGTAGGATCAATATACGCTGCATTTTTACCAATACCAGAATAATTGTAGAATGGCAATAACCAAACTACTTTTTCTTTTTATTTTTATTTATTTCATTTAATTAGGTAACGATAGGGGTATGAAAATGGAAAATCCAAAACTTGCAGATGCAGTAATAATTAAAAAAAGGGGTGATATGACAGCTTTTATACATGCTGATTTGCCAAACTGGGTGGCCTTTCATAAGGAAGGCGCCAGGATAGTTGAATTACTCGATGGAACCAGAACCCAGGCCGAGATAGCTGCAATTGCGGCCGATGAATTTGATATGTCCATTGAGGATGCCACCGAAGCAGTAACAGGTATTATTGCTCACTGTGAAAACAAAGGTTTTTTCAAGAATGTGAAACCCGATGACCCTATGGAGAGACAATGGCGAATGAAAACTCTCTACATTAATATCACCAAAGAATGCAATCTCAGATGCACATACTGCTATTTGGATGCTGGTATCTCCTTGAAGGATGAACTTTCAGTTGAGGAGATAAAGAGAGTTTTTGCTGAGTTCAAGGCCATGGGGCAGGACATTGAACAAACCATCATTATTTCCGGTGGCGAACCTCTTATCAGAGAAGATTTATGGGACATTGTGGAATATGCAAAAAGCCTAGGTTTCATCCTTGTTATTGCAACAAATGGCATACTGATTGACAAGGAAACCGCAGTAAAGCTCAAAAAATATTTTGGCGGTGTCCAGATAAGTCTAGACGGTGACGAGGAAATGCATGACAAATATAGAGGCAAAGGCTCTTTCGATGGTGCCCTGGAAGGAATAATGAACCTTGTAGAGGTCGGCCTGACACCTTCAATATCCGCCGCAATCACAAAGGAGAATTTCAAGTCCGTCCAGAAGATATGGGAGGTCTGTAAAAAATATAACCTGAAGCATGTTAAGACCAACCCCATCATACCACTCGGGAGAGCCGGGGACAAGGAAGAACTGATGCTCTCGAAGGACGAATATGTGGAACTATGGAGAGAGTCCAAGGAGAATCTTAAAAAGATGAATCTGGGCGTCACTCTGGACAATGAGAGATCTTTATTCTCCGGTGGCACGACTATGAAAGGCACTGGATATTCCTGTGGTGGCGGTCTTGATTCTCTCAGTGTCGAATCAAATGGCGATGTTTTTCCATGTCAGGCATCCCACCTTCCAGAGTTCAAATGTGGCAGCATAAGGGAGTCCTCGCTGGAGGACATATGGAGGAAATCTGCCGTGACCAATGACTGGAAAAGCCGTACTATCAATGAAATAGCCGGATGCAAGGATTGCGAGTGGAAGATGTATTGCGGGGGTGGATGCTTAGTTCAGGCTGCGGTCACCCATGGAACCATCCATGCGCCAGATACTTACTGTGATGTTTACAAGATACAATATGAAGAAACGTTCTGGAATTACATTAATAAGTTGTTAGGAAGTTCAGGAGATGAATAAATGACAAAACCAGTGTTTGAAATTAGAGGCGGACGAATATATTTCGAGAATCTTCCACCGGGCACTACAATGTCCCATTTGTTGGTGGATTATTTAAAGGATAAAATTGACAATGAAAAGATGGGACCGTTAATGGTCCAGTGGGTTGCCACATCCCAGTGCAATTTTAGATGTCCACACTGTGGAACCGCGGCCGATGAGGCAAGGCCAGATGAGGTTACCTACGAGCAGATTGTACCAGTTCTGGAGGAACTGGGTGAAATGGGCTGCAAATCCTTCAACATGACCGGGGGAGAGGCCATACTCATGCCGGATTTCTGGAAGATTGTTGACAAGATTCATGAATGTGGCATGGTCGTAGGTGTTGTGACCAATGGCTGGGCAATCAGGGATTACGAGGAAGAGCTGAAAAAGGCAAAGATCGAGACGATTCTGGTCAGCATAGACGGTTACCGGGACAATCATGACAAGATGAGAGATAAAGACGGTTCCTATGAGAAGTGCCTGGATGCCATAAAATTCCTGAAAGAAATTGGAACCCCCACAGTGGGTGTTTCCACAGTTTATCTACCTGGTAACATTGACCTTCTGGAAAAAATAGTCGAAGAAGTGGGAAAGGCCGGGGTTGACAGGCACCGCCTTCAGGCAATTGTGCCAGAGGGCCGCTCCAAAGGCAAGGGAAACTCAAAGGAAGAGGTGAAGAGGGCCATAGAATTTGTATACCGCGCAAGGAAGAAAGGCATAAATGTCGAGGTCTGCGAAGCCCATGGTTGGCTGGGACCGCTGGACGGTCTGCTGAGACCCACATTCTTCTGCGGTGTCGGCCTGAACACGGCATGCATAATGCAGAATGGTGACGTCATGGGCTGCTCGCTCATGGATTACCCCGAACATTCGGAGGGAAACATAAAGGAGAGAAGCTTCAAGGATATCTGGTTCAATGGCTTCCAGAAATACAGAGAGCATTTGCTTCCGGACCTAAAAGAGGAATGTGATGATTGCGAATACCTGAAGCCCTGTCGAGGCGGTTGCTGGCTCCACCGCATGAACGACAATTTCTGCTTCCTGCCGATGGCCATGGAAGTAGCGAAGGAGTCAGGGGACTTCCCGTCTCTGGAAGAGGAATAATTCAGAACCACACTGGCTTTCCAGATGAATCACGTTTCCACTTGCCAAAATCTTCCATCTCAGCAAGCTGTTTGCCGTCAAAAACAGGCCCATCCTTACAAACAGTATATTTTCCACACTGGCATGAGCCGCAGATTCCAAAGCCGCATTTCATATACCTCTCCAGAGAACACTGAATTGGAATATCATACTGCTCTGCAATGAAATGTGCCGCAGACATCATAGGCTCCGGGCCGCAGGCAAGTATCATTTCTGGTTTTTTGATATCAATCAAATCTTCAGCAACAATGGTGATGAATCCATGATGGCCAACACTGCCATCATCTGTTGCCAGATGAACCTCGCCTAGTGCTTTCATCCGTTCCACAAAAAAGTGAGTCTCGGCAGTTCCAGCACCTATTGCTATCCTAAGATTCTTTCCTGCCTGGCTAAGTTCTTCGGCAGCCCTTGTCAATGCTGCCAGGCCGGTTCCTCCGGCAATAAGCAGATAATCATTTGCAGAGAGGTCAAATCCATTTCCAAAAGGCCCTTTAATGCCTATCTGGCTTCCGATCTCCAGTTTATGAAATGCTTCGGTTGCCTCTCCAACATTATCAATAGTTACGGCGCAGACCTTGCCGGTCTTGGTAATTGCAAGGGGAATTTCATCAATCCCTGGCAGCCAGGCCATTACAAATTGCCCTGGTTTCAGTTCTAAATCTGATTTAAATTCGATTGTTTTTATATTTGGTGTTTCATTAATTATGCCAGTTATTTCAACAATTTGCATTTTACGGCCTCCTGGCAATGCCGATTATGTCATTTAATTTTGAATAATTCTTCCTGTCCATGAACTCTGATATCTCCTGATTTACCTTGCCAAATACATCAATTCCCCGATAATGGACTCCAGAGCCTATCTGAACCGCACTTGCACCGGCCATAAAATATTCCAGAGCGTCCAAGCCAGTATTAATTCCCCCAACACCGATTATTGGAATCTCAACCTTACCAGCTATCTCGTAGACCGCCCGAACCCCGGCTGGTTTTATTGCAGGTCCGCTCAGTCCGCCGACCTTGTTCTTCAGCACTGGCATTCCCAGCTCCGGCTCGATTTTCATGGCCTTGATGGTATTAATGGCAACAATTGCATCACCGCCAGCCTCCTGAACTGCCAGAGCGATTTTTCCTATATCTGGCACAGTGGGACTTAACTTGGCAAAGACTGGAATTTTAATAGCATTCTTCACCTCTGCCACAATCTGATGAACTATTACTGGGTCAGAGCCCATCTCCAGGCCGTATCCTGTGGCATGGGGGCAGCTTAGGTTCAGTTCAATAGCATTGGCACCAAACTCTTCCATCCGGGTTGCCAGATTCACGAACTTTCCCCAGTCATCTGCAAAAATACTGGCAATAATAGGAGCATCACCTTTCAGAGCAATTTTCATCTCTGGTTCAAAGGCATCTATTCCAGGGTTTGGCAGGCCCATGGCATTCAATAGGCCATTGTCCAGTTCAAGAGCGCAGGGACTTCCATGCCCTTCCCTTGGCTCCATGCCGATTGATTTTGTCACAACCGCCCCGGCTCCGCCCTCATTAATAATTCTCAAAAGACTTAGTCCAGTCTGGCCCAGAATTCCAGAGGCCAGCATGGTTGGATTTCTCAACTCAATTCCCGCAATAGTGGTTCTGATGTCTGCCATCAGGTGATGTGGAGATTATGGAGACCTATTAAACTTTTCCTTGATAATGCGATGAGAAAACATTTTAACCCGCCTGCTCATCCACAAGCCAGGGAAAGAAATGATAACCTTGCTGACAATAATGATACTGGCCTGCTCTCTTATTGCCCTGGGGCTGTTTATTTTCATGATGCGGTTCGCTGTGAAGACCGAGGTTGTTGTTACCACTGCCATGCTGACTCTTCTTGCGGCTGCTGGCCTGTTCTCCTGGGCAATACTTTCGGCGGCTGAGAACCCACTGCCTCAATGGTCCAATGTGGCCTATCTCTGCGCCATTCTCATGTTTCCGCTATTGATTATTCTGTTTGTCCAGCGTTCCACTGCTGAATCTATTATTATCACCAGCTTCAAAGGCCGAATTATGGTATTTGGTCCTCTTCTGGGGCAGATTCTAACCCACTTCCTGCTTCCTGAAAACATTGTGCAGTTCACAGACCTGGCTTTTTTCATGGTCTGGATGGCTCTTTCTTTCATGGTCTGGCATAAATTATATGTGAGAATGCACGAAACTGCTTCTGATATTAGAAAAAATCAATTGGAATTCATGCTGGCCTCATTTTTTGTCGTTCTTTTATATAATATTATTCTTATATTTGGAATATTCGAACCAGATATTGGACGGTACAGCATAATATTCAGCATGGGAATTACTGCTGCATTGCTTGTAACGGTCCGTGGTCTTGTCCGATACCAGATGGTCATTGGCACAGAACTTCTAGTTCGGAATTCCCTTATTGTTCTGCTGACTTCCATAATCTGTGTCACAGGATTTATCATTGCCCAGCTTACGGTCCTTTCCTCTGCGGGTACATTCGATTCCAGCACCCAGCTTCTTATCAGCACCATAATGCTGATTGTCATTGTATTGAGCATCAATTTGATAGGCGGCACAGCAGCAGACCTGGTGGAGCGAATATCTCCACAGCTCAAATGGCAGGAATCCAAGGTCCAGGAAATTTTTGTATTGCATTCCAATGGTCTTGTCATCGCCCATGCTGGCTCCCATGAGGATTCAGAAATAGACCGGGACACTGTCGGCGGCATGCTCACTGCCATCCAGAACTTCGTTCAGGAGGCATTCAGTACCTCGGAAATGGACAGTCTCAAGTCTCTTTCCATGGGAGAACTTAGAGTTCTCATCGAGGCAAAGGGAAGCATTGTTGTGGCAGTTCTGTTCACAGGACACGAGGCCAGGGAACTTCGTAAGGGTATTATGCGATTAATGGACGAGCTTGATGAGAACTTTGGTGAGGTTCTTCATGACTGGCGTGGAGATAAAAGAAGCGTCATGGGCATCCAGAACTGGCTTGAAACTGTCCTGAAACAAATGGCCAGTTGATTTTAGTTTAGAGTTTTTAGTTAACAGATGTTAGCACTTGATGGTATTTTTATAATAATGGATAAGCCAGCACTCTAACAACTGACAACTAACAACTGACAACTAACATTTATACACATAATTGTAAATATCCCATTGCCAATCCTGCGCTGATACCATGGAAGATGTGCTTAAGAAAGTTGTATTGCTGGGGGATTCGGCCGTTGGAAAGACAAGTCTAATGAATCGATTTATAAATGATGCTTTTGATGATTCATATATCAGCACAGTGGGGGCCAAGGTCTCCAAGAAAGTTGTGAACGTTTCCTATGATGATGTGGATTATGGAGTTTCTTTCATGTTATGGGATATTATTGGCAGTGAGGGCTTTAAATCCACACAATCCAGGCATATTGCAGGCCTCAATGGTGCCATCATTGTTGCAGACCTTTCCAGGCCAGAGACAATAAAGAAACTGGAAGAGTACTGGATACCACTTCTTGAGGAAACAACCGCCGGTGTCATGCCTCCTATTCTCTTTGTTGGGAACAAGCTGGACCTTGTGGATGGGGATGCTGCAAAAAAGGCAATTACCGAGTTCAAGGAGATGGACTCCAGGGTAAGGTCAGATGATATTGTCCAGAGATATGGGATTCTGGAGCCATACCTTACCTCAAGTGCAAAGACCGGCCATGGTGTTGAGGAGGGCTTTTCCACTCTTGGCGTCATGATGGTAATGGACCATGCTGATTATGACCCACTGTCCAGGCAGATGGAGGAAGTTGTTGCAGATGCAATGTATGAGACCGACGAAAGAAAGACCGCCAAATCAGTACTGGACATGGTTGTTGTTGATTTTCCTTATGTTGTGCTGTCATCTGAGGCATCCAGAATAATACTTCAGGACTGTTTCGGCAAGTCCAGTATGTCAAAGGACAAACCAACACCCCAGGGCATCAGGCAGATTATCGACTGCCTCATGAACTCGGCCAGAGAAAAGGGTGCCACAGAGGAAGCAATTGACAAATACAGGAAGAAGTGGCTGGACAGGTTGGAAAGGTTCGGTTAATTCAATAATTCTTGAACAAGTCATTATAACTAATAGTTAGCTTGCATTATCAAGTGTAAACTAGTTTCCACTTTGCTTAAATACTCTGCACAGAGTATTACCAATTGTAAGTTCAGGGCGATTTTATGACCAGCGAGGAAAAGGGCAGAAAAGGCATGGCAACCTTCGGAGTAATATGCTTCGGCCAGATGATTTCTATTTTTGGTTCGGCAATGACACAATTCGCCCTGATGATATGGGCCTGGCAGCAGACCGGCCAGGCAACCTCCCTTGCACTTATTGGATTCTTTGGGTTCGCACCAGCGCTTATCATGGCCCCAATAGCCGGTGCTCTTGTTGACCGGTGGAACCGCAAAACAACAATCATACTCAGCGACCTTGCAGCTGGCATGGGCACAGTTGCTGGCCTGATATTATATTCATCTGGTATGCTGGAAATATGGCATCTCTATGTCATAGCTGCCGGAGTTGGTGCATTTGGTTCATTTCAGTTTCCTGCCTACTCAGCTGCCATCACCATGCTGGTTGAAAAGGAGAATTATGAACGGGCAACAGCAATTTGGGGACTGGCATTTGCAGTTGGAGGTGGAATCCTTGGACCTGCAATGGCTGTGTTTCTTCTGGCCCTGGTTGGAATAAGCGGCGTGCTGACATTCGATATAGTGACCTTCACATTTGCCATCGGCCTGATACTGTTCATTAAAATTCCTGAACCCGAGAGAGCAAAGGATATTGGCAAGGGAATTAAAGGCCTTTTCAAGGATGCTGGCTATGGTTTCAAATACATATTCAAACGCAAATCACTTCTTGGGCTTCAGCTCACCTATTTCACTTCAAATTTCTTTGGTAATATGAGCATGATACTACTTGCTCCAATGATATTGGCTGTTACTGCCAGCAATGAAGCTACTCTGGCTACAATAATGGTCGGCATGGGCGCTGGAAGCATTGTGGGTGGCATAGTTTTAACATTCTGGGGCGGCTCAAAGACCAACAAAATACTGGTAATAATGTCCGGTATAGTGATTGAAGGAATTTGCCAGGTATTTTTCAGCCTGGGCACAAGCGTCATAATGTGGACAACCATTGCATTTATTCTTGCCATGTCTGGTCCATTTGTGTTTGGTTCCAGCCAGGCAATCTGGCAGAGAAAAGTACCTCCAAACCGTCAGGGTCGTGTATTTGCTGCCAGAGGAGTAATTGCCATGTCTGCCGGTGCAATTGGCATGGTCCTGGCAGGTCCATTTGCTGATTTGATATTCGAGCCAGGAATGATGGAGGGCGGTAATTTAGCCCTGACATTTGGTTGGCTGCTGGGCACCGGTCCCGGCACTGGTATAAAATTAATCATGCTCCTTTGCGGTATAGGTTCTGCAATGACTGCCCTTGTGGCATTGAGTATTCCCAGGATAAGAAATGTTGAAACATTGGTGCTGGATGCCGATGAGCCAGAGGCAATAATGGAGATCTACAAGGACGACCTCATGAGGGCCTACAAAGCCAGAAAGATTTCAAAGGACGAATTAGAATCACTTTACAAGAAAAAGAAGGAAAAAGTGTACTAGGAGGTGAGCAAGGATGAGCAAAAAGAAGAATCAAGTTGATGGTGCCGAGAAGCCAAAAAGCATGGCAACCTTTTCATTAATCTGGGTAGGCCAGCTTGTTTCAGTTCTTGGTTCAGCAATGACTCAATTTGCACTGATGATTTGGGTGTGGAATGAAACAGGCCAGGCAACAGCAGTGGCCCTCATGGGTTTCTTCACCTTTGCGCCGCTTATGATCATGCTGCCTATTGCCGGGGCTCTTGTTGATAGATGGAACAAAAAACTGGCAATGATGGTGGGGGACCTGGCAGCAGGTTTAGGCACAGTGGCAATACTTCTTTTGTTCAATGCTGGTTCACTCGAGATTTGGCATCTTTATGTTATCGGTATATTCATTGGAGCATTGGGCTCCTTCCAGTGGCCAGCCTACTCCTCTGCCATAACCATGATGGTTGAAAAGAAAGATTATGCAAGGGCCAGCGGACTTGTTGGACTTGTTGGCTCCATTGCAGGTATTTTCGGACCTCCACTGGCTGCCCTCTTCCTGGTTATGCTGGGCATAGACGGTATACTTATGATTGATATTGTGACATTCAGCTTTGCAATCGGGATTCTCTTGCTGGTGAAAATCCCTCAACCGCCACCTGCCGATGATTTGCAGAAAGGCGTCAAGGGCGTATTCAAAGATGCTGGCTATGGATTCAAATACATATACAATAGAAAACCATTATTTGGACTGCAGATGACGTTTTTCGTTTTCAATCTTGTAGCTACCTTTGGTATGGTGGTCTTGAATCCTATGATTCTTGCCAGCACTGGCTCCGATGAACTAATATTAGCTTCGGTTCAATCGGTTTTGGCGGTTGGAGCGGTAGTTGGCGGTATCATGCTGGCTGTCTGGGGCGGCCCAAGAAAGAAGATTAATGGCTTGCTTGGCGGCATGATAATAATTGCCTTGCTTTTCGGTATTGGCTTCGGTATCGGTCGCACACCTATCATGTGGATGATCTTCGGATTTGCAGCCATGATGCTGCTTCCCACACTCAATGGCTCCAGCCAGGCCATATGGCAGTCCAAAGTTCCTGCCAATAAGCAGGGCAGGGTATTTGCCGCAAGGGGCGTAATAGCCCAGGGAGCAGGTGCTGTGGCAATGGTTATTGTGGGGCCATTGGCGGACTGGTATTTCGAGCCTGCCATGAGCCTCAGAGGAAGTTTGGCCCCAACATTTGGCTGGCTCATTGGAACAGGGCCAGGTGCTGGAATGTCCCTGATGATACTGCTCAGCAGCATGGCCAGTATGTTCGTGGCTATCATTGCATTCAATATCAAAAAAATCAGGAATGTGGAGAGAATAGTTCCTGATGCTGACCCGAAGTACCGGCTGGCAGATTACAAGAAGCGGCTTGTCAGGGCCATCAAGGCAGATAAATTAACAGAGCCAGAGGCCAAGGATTATTACATGAAACAGAAAAACAAATTATTTGAGTAATCGGCAGAGAGCTTCCCCCTGGTATCCAGGACGAGTAAAGACCAAGGAGTTACTGTGGAACTTCGGCTACAAACCATAATGAATTTTTCTGGCAAATAGTGCTATTGCCAGGGCAGCCAGTACCATTTCCAGGCCAAACCCGGGAATTCCAGATGAGCTTGCATCCAGGCACATATCAGCAGTGCCGGGAACCTCTTCAGTATTATTTCCAGCATCCTTTGCCAGTGTGTAGAACTCGTAATACCCCTCTCCTTCTGGCGAGTCATGTTCCCAGAACCATGGAGAATACTGGTCAGTGCCAAACTCGGTCCAGTTGCCCCAGGTCTCATTGTCCTCCGAGAATCTGTACCACAGGGTTACATTCTCCACCTTGGTTTCATCATCATAGGCATAGGCAGTGACATTCTGGCTATTTGCTTCTGTTACATGGGAAATCGGTTTTGTCAGGTCCACAACTTCCACACCATTTGTCCTGGTGGGGCCAAGTATGACTGGATGCCCATCTCCGATATCAATGGTAATCGTTATAGCTGCCCAGTAAATGCCTGGCATTGTTCCCCTGGGGACACTAATCCACCATTCCAGCATTGTGGAATAATTGTCAGAATTATAATCGGTTGTCCAGGGGCCAGATGTGGAGGTTCCGTTTCCTGCAGGCATCATTTTATCCCAGACCACGAGACCGATATTTTCTCCTTCAAAAAGTACTGGCTCTTCTGATATTTTTGAATTAATCTCATCTGCCAGTGGATGAACATTCATCACCGAAAGATTTGTTACCGGTATACTGGAACTCCCTGGATTGCTATTCAAATGAAGATTATTTGTAGAAACATTGACCCAGTAAATCCCATTGCTGGCGTATCTGATTAAGGTGCAATTATCCATTTTCACATAATCGCCTGGCTCCACTGTGACTGATGGATGCTTGTTCACACTGACACTAACATATTCGAATAAGCCAAATTCACCGTATAGCTCGGCTCCAGCTCCAGTGCCGTCCATGTCTCCAAGGGTTATTTCCAGGTCCCAACTCCAGGGGTCCATGAGGGAAATTCCAGGGTCGTCATCATATTCCGGGTCAGACTCATGAAACCGCTCTCCATCGGCGGTCCAGATTTGCGGTCCCAGATATAGCTCAATCTGAACCTGATGTATTGACTGGTCCTCATCGGTGTGATGCTCTACTATGATATCATCCACATCTACCAGGGAAAGCTCCAAATCACCGTCCGGAAATACCAGATTTGCCTCGCCTGTCTTTCCGTGATACAGGATTCTGAAGGCCAGATTCCTTGTGGCATCGCTCTCCACCGGATATTCTGAATCATCTCCTGTTTCGCCCAGGTCATACCAGGCCCGTATTTCCACAACTGCCTTGTCCCAGCCTCCAGAATGATTTCCTGCAAAGGTAATGTAATTGTTTTCATCCACATCCAGTTCTCTGTCCAGCATGGAAATTTCTGGATGTTCAGTATTGTTCACACCAATCCAGAAAAGGTTGATAGAATCACCCGCCGCCCTGGTGCCGCTGACTTTCTCTGGCGGCAAGGCAAACCCAATGCTGGAAAATATCAGAATAAACATGCCCAAAACAGCAGCCAGTCTTACATAGTTCACACGGTAATGCGCGAATTTCCCCATGACATGTAAATGTGCGAGCGGGTTTTTATTGATTTGTATTAATCTATGAACATGAAATAATCACAGGTCTTTCAGGTGCTCATTCACCTTTTCAAGATATTTCTGGGCTCCTAGATCACCAAATACATTGGCAGCTTTTTTCAAGTGCTTTTTTGCCTCTGGCTTTTCACCTTTTTCTGTGTACATGATTCCCCATTCCATGTCCAAATGTGCAGAATTGAATGGCGATTTTATCTTATCCAGCCGGGTTTCCGCTTCCTTGAAGCTATCCTCTGCACTGCCCCATTCTTTCTTGAATCTGAAGGCAACACCCAGGTTTCTATATGCTGCTGAAACCCCAACATGGTCATGCAATTTGTCCAGGATTTCTATTGCCTCGCTGCATTTCTCAATTGCTTCATCTGGATTTCCTGACATGGCCAGTGCTTCGCCTGTATTGAAAAGGCTCCAGCCAATCATGCTAATGTGGTTTATCTTAATGGCAGATTCTTTACATAATTCGAAATATTTTATGGCATCTTTCCATTCCTTTAGCTGAAGGAATGTATCTCCAAGATTGTTATAGGCCCTTGAGAGCTGCTGCCATTCCCTGGCATCCTCCAGTAACTTTATGCTCTCAAGATAATGATTTACGGCATTTTCCAGTTCTCCAGTATCACTGTCCACCAATCCACTCTCTATGTGAACCATGCCTATCATTGACTTGTCTCCAGACTTCTCGGCATTCTCCATTGCAATCTTGAAGTTTGATTTGGCCTGGCCATAATCACCTTTGCGCCAGTAAACATATCCCAAGCCTCGATAAGCATCAGCGATTCCTACTGCACTGGCTATGTCTTTCAGGGACTCCAGGCTAGCTTCGAATGATTTTATTGCCTCATCCCATTCACTCTGTCGTTTGAAGATGTGGCCAGTGTTCCTCTGGGCCTCTGCCATCTTGTTCTTTTCTCCCAGCTTCTTGCAAATTCTTATGACTCGTTTGTAATAACCCAATGCATCGTCCCAGTCGCCAATTGTGTAAGATATGTTAGCAAGTTTGAGATATGCATCCAGTTCTCGGCGTTCTGTGAACATGTCTGATTGTTCAGAATTAATATCCTTTAGCTCGCTCAGTATCTTAAATTTCTGAATCTCCTTGCCAATTCTCTGGGCCTTGTCATTGCCCATTATTGGCCTCAAAGCCCGGATCATTCTCTGGGAAAGATTCAATAAATCCTTGAGTTGAATTTCCTCTAGCTTTATTCCCATCTCTTTGCATTGATTTCTGAAAATAGAAACTCCATGCTCTCCAAGCTCTTTGTTTAGCATTCTCTGAATTTCCATGCTAATCTGTTTGCCTACTCTTTGCCCTTCCAAAGGATTACCCCGTTCAGATGTAACAAGGATTATTATTTAATCCTACTGAACCGCTTTGATTACTGATTCAGCAACAATAGCCAATTCATCATCCATAAGTCCCGGATGCACCGGCAATGAAAAAACTTCCTGGCTCGCCTTCTGGCAGGTTTCCTTTTCTAAACTCGGCCATTGGCACAAGTAATAATCCTAATATTTAATTGGCTTGAATGAAGGTGATTTTTCCAGGGCCTTGCGGCAGAGAATAAGCATGCTCAAATTATTTCTTAAATGAATTCGGCGTTCAATATCTAGCTCATTCTTAATTTGTGTGCGGAGATTTTCAATGCAGCATGAGAAAATAATAATCTGCTCTTCTCTGCTTCGCTCCAGATTCTGAAGCCGTTTCATCTCTTCTTCCAAATTGTAACTTGTTCTCAATTTACCATGCCTCTTGTTCAGGAATTCTATTATCCGTATGTGGCCCAATTATATAAAATGCAATGGATATATATGTACAGAGTTGTACATTTATACACTGGCTCAAGGTCTAAATCGCTTTTATAACAGCCTCAGCAACAGTTGTAAGTTCTTCATCAGAAAGTCCCGGGTGCACTGGCAAGGACAAAACTTCCTGGCTTGCCTTTTCCACTTCTGGCAGGTTTCCTTTTCTGAACCCGGCCATTGGTCCAAGCTCATGAAGACCCATTGGATAGTAAACTCCAGAGCCAACGCCCATGTTTGTCAGTTTTTCAATTACTGAATCACGATTTTCCACACGGATTGTGTACTGGTGATAAACATGCTTGTAACCGTCTGGCACATATGGAACTTCAATTCCAGCATTGGAAAATTCCTTATTGAAAAATGCTGCATTTGCAATGCGTTTTTCTGTCCTCTCAGACAGCTTGCTCAACTGGGCAATGCCAATTGCAGCTGCAATGTCTGTCATTCTGTAATTGTACCCCACCATTGCATATTCATATCTTGATTTCTGGCCCTGATGCCTGAGATATCTCAAATCTTCATCAATCTTATCGTCCTGGGTGGTTACTGCACCGCCCTCTCCGGTTGTCATGTTCTTGGTTGGGTAAAAGCTGAATGCTGCTGCTTCACCGAATGTTCCCACTCCTTTTCCATTCACCTGGGCTCCGTGGGATTGGCATGCATCCTCAATTAAAACAAGATTATTCTCATCACATAGTTTCCTGTATGCTGTAATGTCCACCGGCAGTCCGAACAAATGAACTGGCATAATGGCCTTTGTATTTGGGCTAATAAGTGATTTCACACTATCAATGTCAATATTGAATGTCTTTGGCTCAATGTCAGCAAATACCGGAACTGCACCGGAATGAACAATGCTGGTTGCACTGGCTATGAATGTGAATCCAGATGTTATCACCTCATCTCCAGGCTTGATTCCACAGGCCACGAGAGCTGCATGCAATGCTTGTGTGCCATTTCCCACTGCTACAGAATGCTTTGAACCTATGAACTGTGAAAATTTCTCCTCAAATTCTGCAACCTTCTTTCCCTGGGCCAGCATTCCTGACCTGAGAACTTCCTCGGCTGCCTTAACTTCGTCATCTCCAATCAATGGTTTTGCAACATGTATCATATTATCATCCTCAGTGTTTTCTATACTCCTCTGGAACAGTGCCAATGACCTGGGCTGGATTTCCTGCCACTATGGAATATGGCTCAACATCCTTGGTAACAACTGCGCCACCGCCAATAACAGAATCCTTGCCGATTCTGATGCCTGGCAGTATTGTGGTATTGGCTCCAATCCTGGCCCCAATTTCCACATGGACTCCTAGAAGATGAATTTCTCCTCTGCCCATGTACTTGTCATTTGTGAAGCAGACCCTTGGGCCTACAAAAACATCATCCTCAATTATTGTGTTGGTGGGTATGTAAACAGCACTCTGAATTGAAACCCTGTCACCTATTTTGCAATTGTCCTCGATGATGGTATTGGTACCTACAAGACTTCTGTCGCCAATTACCGTATCCTCACGGACAAGTGCATTGTGCCCTGTCTGAACATTATCTCCCAGGGTTGCCTGGCTGTATAGGATTGTTCCGTCCCGAATAACACAGTCCCGGCCAATGAAAGTGCCTTTTACCTCGTCCATTCTATTTTCCACCAGAAGGGCTTTCTCATGCTTTCCAGGATGTCCAATGACGCATCCTTGACCAATAAATGTTCCCTCTCCGATTTTTGTATTACCATAAATTTCTGGCATTCAATCACTCCATCTTAATTCGTGTTCCTTCCTTGATAGATTTCAGGGCAGCCTGGCAGACCCTGAGAGTCTCTGTGCCGTCCTGTCCTGAAACAAGTGGCTTTCCATTGCCTGTAATGGCATTGACAAAGTCCTCATGCTCGTTTCTCAGGGGCTCTTGCTTTTTAAGGCTCACATGCCTTATATCAAATTCTATTGGAAGTCGATACAAATCATTTGTATCCAGCATACCTGATACCTGGGATGATGAGACGTCTGCACTTTGTCTCATATAATCTAGTTCAACATAATTTTCAAGACATGTGATTGATATTTTCCTGACTTTCATAGGTGTAAGCCAATTAACCTCTACATATCCCATTATTCCGGATTCAAATTCCAAAAGAACATTGGCATGGTCCTCGAACTTCTCGTTCTGGCGCTTGCCGCCCAGGGCATAAACACTTTTCACAGGGCTTTGGGCCAGGTATCGAATAACATCAATATCATGAATGCCTAAATCAAGCAAAACTCCAACATCACTAATCCTTCCTGGGAATGAACTGACACGTCTGGCGGAAATGGAAACAATATCTCCAAATTTGCCCTGTTCTATTGAATCTCTGGCAAATTTCACCACCGGGTTATGGCGCTCTATCTGACCCACGGCCAGGACTATGCCAGCATCCTCTGCTGCTTTTACAAGTGTCTCTGCCTCTTCCAGGGTTGGGCATATTGGCTTTTCAACCAGCACATGTTTTCCTGCATTGATGGCATCCATGGCTATCTTGAAATGTGCAACTGTTGGAGTTGCAATGGTAATGGCCTGGATGTCTGAAGCCAGCATATCCTTGTAATCTGAATAATAGTCAACACCAAATCTCTCGGCAAGAGGTCTGGCCACTGCTTCATCAGAATCAGAGATTCCTGCAAGAACTCCCATTTCAGAATTAACTCTGGCATGATTCTTTCCCATTGATCCTACGCCAACAATACCAGTCTTCAGGTTATGCTTCATGAATAACCGTGAAACATATGATGTATAAAATATTTGGTTACACTGTATCAAAATATAGGTGTGTGGCTGCCTGCAAGGGTTCTCAATCTTCTTATGAGAGGAGGAAGGCCTTCAACATCCTTCACATCCTTCTTGACCAGCATGGATATTGTTGCCCGATACTCTGAATCATAGCTTATTCCGCAGGCCCTCAGAGCATCCATTAATTGTCTAGCAAGTTGGCCTCCCTTGTGGTCCCAGTCTGTGAGAATTATTGCAGCGCCCCATTTCCTGGAAATGTTTTCACAGGTACCAAACACACTGTCGCCATCATTGAGAATTATAACATGGCCATTGACATTGAGACTTCTCAGGGCCATACGGTCTTTCAGTCCCTCAACTATTATAGGCATGATTTTGGAAGCATGGTCCAGCTCATCAAGGGTCTCTTCAAGCCTTTCAAGTGTCTCTTTGGGATTCAATGTTATTCCTCATATTACAATATACCAGCCGAGTACTTATTCTTTTCCTGATTAATTATTGCCAGACAACCCATAAGTATATATTGTCTGCCTCATATATAAGTCTGAGTCAGTAGGGATAAATGATGGGATTTCATTCACGCAGAGTGCCAACCGGGGTACCAGATTTTGACGCAATCGTAAAAGGTGGTCTGCCTGAGGGCTCTGTGGTTCTTTTGCTTGGTGATATAGGCTCTGGCCAGCATGAATTTGTTTATACCTCTGCTTATGCACTTGCCACTGTGAAAGAAAATCCTTTCCTGGGGGAAAGCATGCTTGGGAGCTTCTGTGACTTTGAGGCCATACCTGACAATATCTGCTATGTGACATTCTCCAGATCCAGACATGATATAATGAGGGAAATTGCAACCAGCTTTGAAAGGCCATTCCATAATGTTCTTTCCAGAAAAATGAAGTTCAAAGATTTAAGTGCCCATTACTACAAGAAAAGCCTTGTCCCACCATCCTGGACTGGTGATGATAATGGCGGCACCTTGTTTGCAAGCAGCCCCAAGGAAAATGTTCTTGAGGCCCTTATCCAGTTCCTTGATGAAGCTCCAAAGCAATCCATGATTATTATTGATTCATTGACAGATTTGGTGGTCAATGAGAACATAGAAATTTCCGAACTGGTAAGCGTTCTAAGAGGAATCCAGCGAATTTCCAAGCATTGGGGCGGTATTATTTACATAATTCTTACACAGGGCATAATGGACAAGCAGCAGCAGCAAATGCTGGTGGACAGTGTTGACGGTGTTCTTGTCTTTGAATGGTCCCATTTCCACAGAAGCAGCAAACGCATGAGATATTTGTATATTGAAAAGTTCATGAACGTGCTTCCATATCTTGATGATAAGAAGCTGGCTAGGTTCCCGGCAATGGTATCAGCCAGGCGGGGAATGACCGTATTGAACATGGACAGGTATTAGGAAGAGATAAAATGACAGATGAGAGAGTGACAACCGGAGTTGCAGGATTGGACGAGATGCTAGGCGGAGGAGTTCCCGGGGGGCAAATAATCGCGCTCATGGGCTCCTGCGGTACCGGTAAGACTACCCTGTCCCTGCAATTTATCTGGGCAGGCCTTCAGAAAGGCGAGAAAGGTATTTTCATTTCATTGGAAGAGAGCGAGGAGGCCACCATCAACAATGCAAGAACCTATGGCTGGGACATTCAACCCTATATTGCAGACAAGACACTAACCCTTGTTAAACTAGAGCCATCAGATGCCAAGAGCACCATTGGCCGGATTAACAGCGAACTTCCAGCTTACATAAAAAACAATCAAGTGAAACGTGTAGTCTTTGATTCTGTTTCCCTGCTAAGTATGCTCTTTGATACAGATTCTGACCGCAGGTCTGGGTTATTTGACCTTTGCAAACACATCAAGGATTCCGGAGCAACAGCATTATTCACAGCCGAAGTTAATTCAGAAAACCCCAATGTTTCCAGGGACGGCCTTGTGGAGTATGTGGCTGACGGTGTTATTCTTCTACGGTACAATGAGACCTCTGACGGTTCAGACATACAACTATCAGTAAGAATAGTGAAGATGCGTCGAGCCAATCACTCACGCCGAATAAAACCATATAACATTACCAATAATGGAATAGAAGTACATTCCAAAGCTGAGGTTTTCTAGCTGGATTATTCAATCCTCAGTCATGTCCATGACCTTGTCAAACTCCTTCTTAAGGGTTCCAAGCTGGTCCGGTTCAAGGGAGTCTGTACCTATTGGTACGAACAATGTTGCACTGTTTACCGATGATAAATCATTAATCTTTTTGATGAACTTGAACACCTTGTCAAAGCCGTTCTCCACCACCAAATATTCAAAGCCGTCAAGAATAATAACGGATTTTGGATTGCCCTTGACAAAGGAAGCATACATCCTCATCATCTCGAATTCTAACCGGTGTGGGTTGATAGTCTTCTTGTCTGCCACTGATGTGTCAGTAAGCCATACGACCTCTGCCTGGGCCATGTCATGCTCCTTCTTTAGTTTGTCAGGGAATGTGGTTGAAATGGACAGTCCTGTGCACCCACTCTTCATCATTGAAACGAACATCTCGAATGCAGTATTGTGTTCATTAGATACCACGAGATAATTGTAACCATCATCCAGCTTTTCCAGAATAACGCCGCATGCAGCACACTTGGCCTTGAGTGGGTCCACATCATCTTCTATGGAGTTCATCTCGCCGCAGGTTGGGCACTGAACATCCTTCATCACAGGTCCTTCTGGCTCTATTTCTACAAGGGCACTTCCACAACTAGTACAGTGCTGGGCAACCTCTGCACAGCTTTCATGGAACAGTGAACCGCATTTACATTTTAGAAGATCAACAAAGTCGGTAATTGGCTTCTCGCAGACCTTACATGGCGGTCCAGTTGGTTTTGCTTCTTCCTTTGGGGCAGCCGCAGGTGGCTTTGCAATCTGTCTCTGCCTTGGCTGTTGCTGCTGGCCACCCTGATTGACTGTAAGATTGAATCCTGCAGGTGTTGTGGTAGCTGGCTGTGGTGGTGCGGCCCTTGGAGCTATCTTTCTTGTTGGCGTCCTAAGATGCTCCTCAGGAATATTATTGGCCTTCTGGTCATATAGAATTTTGGCCAGGACACTGAATGTTACTGCAAGAGCAATTCCTAGTATCCATAAGAAAAGACCGCTCATGAAGAAGCTGGGTGATATGAATGCAAACATTGTTGGGAAGAAATAGAATATTATAAGCAATAGGATGGCAAGCTTGCTTGAGATATGAAGCCAGGTAATTTTTAGAGCTTTGTGTCTGAACCTTCTGGGATATGCATATTTGTAATTCGCATACATCCTGGTTGGCATTGTAGACATTAGATATGCGCAGATGAACATCAATACAAAAAGAACCTGTGGACTTTCCAGGAAATTAAATGGATAATAGTCTGCATTGTCCATTATTATATCGCCATAATCAAATGTGACCGAGTAACTTGCAATCTCCCCAGCTGGTGTTCTGACAACATGCATTGAGCCGCCTTCGGCAGAGAGACTTTGGCCGGACAAACTTCCTACACATATTCGATAGTCTGTATGCTTGTACATGAATGTGTATGCGTCCAGATTGATATTCTGATTAACCACTACACCGTTTGCGTTCATGAATGGTGAGTAAATCGCATTGGCCAGCGCTCTTGATAAAAGAGGGAAGTTCAGGTCAACAATATTCATACGTGTAGCATCAAAGTAAAGGTAAATTCTGATTGGTGTGGTATCGTCAGATGCTATGTTGGTTACCTCATAAAATCCCTGGGCATCTGCGGTTATGTCCTCGCCCTGGCCCTCGTGAAGAGGTTCATAGCGGTTTGTGGCTGCAGAAAAGAATCCCTGGTTGGCCAGTACTGTTTCCACAGCTGCAATGTAGCCAGTCTGTTCGTTCATTTTTAATTCAGCAGGGTCAATTCGACCATTGGCTGTGCCAGTCACCAGACCATCATAGGTACTGAGAACCGCCCGCCTAAGGTCTCCGGCAGCCTGCCCAGTTAGCTCATAAGTAAGGTGGCCTCCACCGTGGAGGTCAGAGAATCCAAGCAATTCGTAGTCTGTGGATATAGACACCATGTCAGTTGTCATCTGAGCCTCTGAGCTAGATGGAACAAAAGGAATAGACAGAATCACTGCCATTGCTATTGCCAGTACCAATGCTGAAGAACGTTTCATGACTATCAATCTAATATTGCACTATTGGTTATAATAGTTTCCTTCGTGAAATATAGTATATTATAATTTATCAACAACAGCATTCATGATTACTGGTAATAGAATGGTTGCATCGCCTTCCACTGTGACATACCTTGCATCTTTCCGGACCTTGCCCCATGATACTGCCTCGCGTATTCTGGCCCCTGAAAGACTGCCGTCATGCTCAACTGCTGTTGTTATGTAAACCGCAGTGTCCAGTCCATCTCTAAACTGATTCCACCAAATAGTATGATGTTTGGATATACCGCCGCCTATCATGAGAGCACCGGTTTTCTCGGCAGTGAAAACGATGTCTGCCAGTTCTTTCTCATCTTTCAGCAAATCGATTTTGAAATCCTTGTGGTCCTGGGCAAATTGCCAGACCTGATAGCCAAAGGCTCCGTCGGTTATTCCAGGCACATAGATTGGAATCTCATTCTTTGCAGCCCAGTAAAGGATTGAATCCTCAGTGCCAACTCTCTTGCCAAACTCCCATGCCAGCTCTTTTGTGGAAAGTTCCCTGCGCCCCTCATCATAGAGCTGCTGAAGTACTGGCTGCATCATTTTCTCAAGCACTATTCCATAACTTTCATTTGGCACCAGAATATTGCCAAGTCTATTAACCCCCTCATCAAGAAGGGCCTCATCATCCATCTCGAATTCCCCGTGGTAGTAATTCTCTTGAATCCTTGCCAGGTCATGGTCCAGCATCCCGCAGGTGGTTATTATCACATCAACCATCTTGTTTTTCACCATGTCCCGAATAATTCCCCGGGTTCCGGTGGCGATAATGCAGGCCGGAAATGAAAGAAAATTTATTGATTTTTCGTCGGCAATCATGTCTGCCAGTATATCCGCAGCCACTGCAAGTTTCTTGGCTGTGAATCCTCCAGAATCATGCATCTGCTGCACAATCTGGCTTATGCTCTGGCCTTTCTCAAGTTTCATATCCTGGACTTTTTTATCGAGCTCCATTCTACT
>DAOVXH010000010.1 GCA_030636255.1 Methanomassiliicoccales archaeon | reverse complement strand
CGAATATTATCTGGAGAGACAAAGTCATATTCCGGTTCCCTGGCGCAAATGTCTGTCTGGAGATTATTAATCTCCTGTAAATCTGGGTAAGTCAAGAAAACAGGCCCGCACTGAGCATTCTGAGTTATTATGTGTTTGACTCTGTCAGCCTCTTTATCTGGCCTTGTGAACTCATGCTTTTTGATAAGACTGGCCTCATAATCCTTGGCCGAGATTGTGGCCACCAGGCCAACCTGAGAATGTTGTCCCATAATCTGGCGGTAGAAGTAATATGCTGGCTCAGAGTCCTGAACCATTGTTCCTTCAGATATCATATTATTCAGATTTGCAGCGCCTTTCTCATAGACTGGATTGCTGTAAATATCTGTTTCCGGTGGTAAATCTATTTCTGGCTTTACAACATGAAGGAAACTGTGTGGATTATCTGCCACCATAGCTCTGGCCTCGTCAGAGTCCAGAACATCGTATGGAGGTGATGCAATTTTCTCTGCCAATTCCTTTTTTGGCCTTAGGCCTTTGAAGGGTCTTACTACTACCATTTCAACACCCCTACTTTGCCAGTTCCTCTAATACCCGTTCTGCAACCATGACTCCGGCCCTGGTCTGGCCCTCTTCTGTCTGGGCGCCAATGTGTGGGGTGCAAATTAGGTTTGGCAGTGTTAGAAGTTTATTATCTACTGGAGGTTCAATCTCGAACACATCAAGGGCAGCCATCTTCACCTTGCCGGATTGCATTGCATCGTAGAGTGCGTTTTCATCTATTGTTCCGCCTCTGGCAACGTTGAGAATTACAATGCCGTCCTTCATTGCAGCGAACTGTGCTGTGGAAATCATATGCTTTGTTTCCGGTGTAAGCGGCAGATGTAGAGTAATAAAATCGCTCCTGGCTATTAGGTCTTCAAGGCTCACGTTCTCATAATTCTCTGGCTGAGCATAGGGGTCATATGCCAATATCTTCATTCCAAAGGCCATAGCACGTTCTGCAACTGCCTGGCCGATTCTGCCAATTCCAACTACGCCTAGTGTTTTCCCATAGACTTCATTGCCTTTCAGTGCCTTCTTTTGCCATTCACCAGCTTTGATGCTTACTGTTCCCCGGACAACTTCCCGGTATGAAGCCAGTATTAGTGTGAAGGTTAATTCAGCAACCGAAATAGTGGTTGCTGTGGGTGTATTGACCACGGTAATTCCCTTGGCCTTGGCATGCTCCAGGTCCACATTGTCCAGGCCAATTCCTGCCCTTCCAATTACTTTCAGGTTCGGTGCTGCGTCAATTAGCTCTTTCCTGGCCTTTGTGGCACTGCGGATGACTAATGCGTCGCAGTCTGTTATCAGGTTTGGAAGATTTTCCTTGGGCTCGTCCCATGCTCTTATGACGTCATGACCGGCCTGTTCCATTAACTCCACGCCTTCCATTGCCAGTTTATCTGAAACCATGATTTTCATATTACTCACCCCATATGTCGTCAATATGCCACAATAGCGATTTAATCTCGGGTAATGTCCACTCGCCCATGTGGCCTATTCTGAATGTCTTTTCCTTCAGATCACCATAACCATTGGCTATCTGATAATTGCGCTTGCCAAGTTCCTTGTTCAGGTCTCCGATATTCTTGCCAAGGGTGTTGGCTATTGTTGAAACAGTAATGGATTCATAACCTGGCTCTGGGAACATTTCCATTTTCTGGCTGGCCCATTTCTGGGTGTATTTGGCCATTTCATTGTGGCGCTGGTATCTTGCCTGATTGCCCTCTGCCAGCATTCTGTCCAGCTGATGGCTCAATGCAAACATCAGGCTAACATTTGGTGTGGTTGGGTTCTGCTGTTTCTTTTGATAATAATTATGGATTGCCATGAGGTCGGTGTAATGTCCCCTGCCAGGTACTTCCTTGGCCCTTGCCACTGCAGCATCCGAGTAGAATGCTATTGACAGTCCAGGTGGAAGTGCAAAACATTTCTGGGTGCTGGTAAACATTAAGTCAGTATTCAATTTCTCAGGAACCAGATAATCTCCGCCTGCAGAAGAAACAGCATCAACAACGAACATTATGTCTGGATATTCTTTCTTGATTGCCCGGCCTATTTCCTCTATTGGGTTGCGCACACCGGTGGATGTTTCATTGTGAACTAATGCCACAGTGTCATAATCATCCTGTGCCAGTGCTTCAAGAACATCATCTGGCTTGTGGGCCTTTCCCCATTCAACGTTTAGCGGGTCAACCTCTTTTCCAGCATCGCCAATGGTCTGGTACATTCTTTTTGAAAATGCACCACAAACGCCGGCCAGTGCCTTTTTCTTTACCAGGTTTCTGGCGGTCATGTCCATCCAGATGGTTCCTGAAGATGTTAGAACCGTCCTGTTATGTTGGGTTTCAAAATACTTGCCCAGTTTGTCGATTATTCCGACATAGAGTTCTGTATAATCTGCGCCCCTGTGCCCGATTAGCCACTTTGACTGCTGCTGGAGAAGTTCCGCAGGAGATTCTGTGGGTCCGGGTATTAACAATCTTTTATGAGACATGAAAATTACCTCACATGGGATTTAAGCTGCCAATATAAAGGTTTACCATTTATTACGCAGAAGCATAGCCATTATGGCATTAATGGACATTAAAATTCTTCAAAATCTCCATTCTTATATCTCTGGGCAAGATCCACATATATTTGGGCATTATCCACTGCAAATTCTTCAAGAGAAGCGTCACCTTCCCTGGCTATTTTTCCTGGCACACCCACCACAAGACTTCCTGGGGGAACTACCATGCCCTGCTTCACCAGTGCCCCGGCAGCAATTACCGAGCCCTTGCCAATAACTGCGCCATTGAGAACTACAGCCTTCATGCCAATTATAACATTATCTTCAATTGTGGACCCATGAACCACTGCACCGTGGCCCAGAGAGACATAATTACCGATTTTGGTACTGAACTCTTCATTAACATGCACAACACAGCAGTCCTGGACATTGGAGTTCTTACCTATGATTATGCTGTTCTGGTCCCCGCGAATGACCGCATTTGGCCAGATACCAGCATTTTCATCTATATTGACATCACCTATGATGGTTGCGGTCTTGTGTACAAAACATGAATCATGAACATTTGGCTTCATAAAGGAAATGAATGGGTTCTGATAATTAATCTTTTTGACAAAATCCACAAAAGATATTAATAGCCAGAAAAACTATTATCGGTTGATGAGAACTTATCTGACTGTAATGTTCAGCACAGAAGGAAGTCACCCTTCAGAGGTAGTGGACAGGCTGCAAATGATTGGGTTCAAACCATGCACTGGCAACTATGATTTTGTCTATGAGTGGGACAATAATGCTACCCTGGAAGATACAATATATTTCGCAGACAAGGTTCATGAAGTTCTCAAGGACATGGGAGTGCTGTTCAGCACCGAGACCGATGATTTGCCGGGACCTGTCCCTGACGAAGATTTGTAGCCAAAGCTTTTTAGACATCTCTAATAATCACTAGCCATGGAGCCGCATGACTTTTTAGCCGAAGACCTGCTTGACATTGGAGACATTACCAGCCAGGCACTTGTTTCTGACGAAAAAATTGAAGCACATATTGTTGCAAAGGAAGATTGTGTGGTTGCCGGAATGACAGTTGCAAGCCAGATATTTGAGAAGGAAGGTATTGAAGTTCAAATCCTTGTGAATGATGGCGAGACAGTGATCAATGGAAAACCAGTCATGGCTCTGAAGGGAAATGCCGCAGCAATTCTCAAAACAGAAAGACTGGCATTAAATTTTATACAAAGATTGGCAGGAATAGCCACAATCACACGAAACCTTGTGGACATCTGCAACTCCATTAACCCCAATGTCAAGATAGCAGCAACCAGAAAAACAACCCCTGGCCTGAGAAAGTTCGAGAAAGATGCAGTGGAACTTGGAGGCGGAGTAAGGCACCGTGAAGGATTATACGACCAGATTTTAATTAAAGATAATCATCTGAAGATTGTTGGTTCTGTTGGCCAGGCAGTTAAAAAGGCCAGGGAATCCAGCCTATCAAAAATCATAGAAGTCGAGGTTGTGGATTCCAAGGGTGCAAAAGAAGCTGCCCAGGCAAAGGCAGATATAATCATGCTGGACAATATGGAACCATACAAGGCCAAGAGCATTGCAGAAATAATCAGAAAAATCCATCCTGAAGCAGTAATCGAGATATCAGGAGGCATAAACCCGGATAATATAGCCAGGTATGCAGATTTTGCTGATGTTATTTCGCTGGGCTGGCTGACGCATTCTGTCAGGGCGTGCGACTTTTCTTTAGAGTTTTTGGAAGTTTATTGAAAACTAGCAAAATCTTAATAAACCAGTTTTGTGTCCCCAGTCTACTTATTCCGCTAAAATGTGCTCAGTGCCCCGATAGTGTAGCGGCCTATCATGAAGCCCTGTCGAGGCTTCGACGCGGATTCAAATTCCGCTCGGGGCGCTTTCTTTTTATCTTATCAATTATCCAGTGAGAAAAAGAAAGCGCCGAGGCGGACTGGCAAAGCCATTCCGCCGTAGCGACAAACTAGCGACTTTCTTCAAACAGCCAATATAGTCTGTTTGTCGGATGTATGACCGGCCGATTTTTCAAACTTATTTCGTTTTATAAGCTTAATTCTCGTGAACAGGCCAATCAATACGTCAGTGGCGAACACCTCCCCGCCCTTACGGACGGGGCATGATTGAACTGGCTCCAGTCCAGCAGCCTCTCATAACCATATAAGGCCAAAAACTTATTCTATGCTTCTCAATCCCCCGCCCATGGACGCCCTAATCTGGCTCGGATTCATCCTTTCCATAGCATCAATTCTTGTCATATCCAGATGGCATCTTGGGGCCTCGCTTTCTGTTGCCGCCCTGGTGCTGGCAGTGTTCACAATGTCCCCGGATAAATTTGGCAGTTTGGGATTTGATACCTTCACTAACCCTGGAATAATCTTCATGGCCCTTGCTGTTGCCATGATTCCAATGATTGGCGGTTATCTGGAAACCTCTGGATTGATGGACTCCCTGGTGAGCAATTTGCGGGTTAATCGGAAAGGGTTTTTGGCATCTGTTCCTGCATTACTTGGGATGCTGCCAATGCCTGGCGGGGCATTGCTTTCTGCTCCGTTGGTGAAGCGTGGCGGGAAGGGCGTAAGTCCTTCGGCCATGGTTGCCCTGAATGTCTGGTTCAGGCATGCGCTTTATCTTGTGTATCCCATAAGCACCGCACTTATTGTTTCCTGCTATCTTGCTGGCCTTGAGGTGTATGATGTTATTCCGGTGCTGGCGCCCTTCTTTTTGATTACAATGGTGCTGGGATATTGGTTCTTCCTCAGGGAGGCAAAGGGAAAGATAAATGACAAAGGAAAATTTTCCTGGAAAGGGCTAATGGTGCCCCTGGGAATTCTTCTGGCGGCCCCAATAATTGATTTTATTATTCTCAGAGGGCTTAAGCCAGATATTCGGGAGACTGCCCTTATCATTGCTGTTTTTACTTCCTTTGTTCTGGCAGCATACTTCTCCAGAACAACAATGAAAAAATCATGGCGGGTTGCTAGGAAAATGAAACCCTGGAACTTTGGCTCAATAATCTTCGGGATGTTTTTATTCCTGGCAATATTTCAGAATTCAGGAGTTCCAGAACTTATCGGCAGCCTGGGAATGTCCAATCTGGCTCTCTGCATCGGTGTTGGATTCCTCCTGGGTGTGGTGACTGGCAGGATTCAGGTTCCAACATCAATCATTATTCCGATATACATGGGCAGTGCGGCGGTTCTTACAATGGACCCCTGGCATTTTGCCGTGGCCTATATGAGCATTTTTATTGGATATGTTATCTCGCCGGTACATCCCTGCATCTCGGTTTCATTGGAATATTTCAGAGTTGATGTGAAAGGTTTCATGATAAAAATGGCCTGGCCTTCTGCAATAATGATGGTCATAATGGTGATTGTGGGTCTCCTGGTGTTCTAGAAAATCAAGAATATCTGCCCTCAATAAGGTCCATGATATACCTGCCAAGGACATTTAACTGTTCAACATCGCCGTCCCAGTCTCTGAGAATTACCTCATAATCTGCTTCCATCTGGTCAATTGCCTTGATTATTTGTGGCCTGAATGGTTCAATTTCATCGCCCATGAGAACTGCAGCAACCGTGATGAACCTTCCATTGCCCATAAGTATCTGGAAACGGCCAAATTGCATGTGGTTTAAATCTCCAGATTCTCCCCGGAATGAATCTCTGATGAAATCCTGTACCGCAGTGAGCATTCCTGACAGAATGTCCTGGTCAACGTCTGGCTTAATTCTTCTGGTGAAATGTTTTATCAGCCTGCCGTCCCGGTAAATGAGAAAAACTTCGTCGATTATTGTCTTGCCAATAATTATTTTACGGCTGCAAAATGGACAGGTTTTCCAGCCAGGTTCCACCATCTGGCCGCAATGTGGGCACTTGATTTTCTGAACCTTTGTTTGTGTGGTTGCTGGAGGTGGTGGCGGGTACTGTCCAGCAGGTGCTTGCTGTTGTGGAGCAACAGATGGTCGCTGTTGTGAAATAACAGGTGGTTGCTGTCTTCTTGGCCGTGGTTTGTCAAGCCCGCAATGTGGACATTCCTTGAGATGTGGAAATGCCTTTTTCTTGCATCTTTTACATGGAACCAGCTTGCCGCTGGGCCTCAGTACGAAGTAAAGAAGCAGACCAAGTAAAGGTATTAAAAGAACCAGGAAAAAAATAAACACCATTTTCAGGCCCGGATATCCTCTCTTTTTGGCATCCTTGGCTGCCCATATGGATACTATGAGTTGGAAAACAATGAATATTAAGCCAATCAATGCTTCTCCAGCCATACTGTTCCTCGGTTACTAATGTAAAATTTCAGTTATATAATTATCTGTGCATCAATCCAAGTTGATTGAAACAAGGGTCTCGGTACATTGGATTCCTTCAATGGCACTTATTTCCTTGATTGCCTTTGAAAGTAATTTTGCAACGCTCTCGCCTTCCATTGAAATAAACAAATCATAGGGGCCGGTGACTGCATGAACATCTTTAACGCTCTGGACTGCTCTGGCTGACTCTATTACATTATTCACAAGAGTGGCATCCACTTTAGCTAGTATGAAAATATTTTCCATTTTTTCACCCTTTGATGTCAGTGCCGAAGGCCTGGCATACAGGAAATTACTGCATGGAGATTGCGGTGTTCGGGCACTCGCTGACGCAGGCCTCGCAGTCTATGCACAGGTCTGCTTCTATCACCGCAATGTCATCCACCATCTTGATGGCCTCATTGGGGCAAGCATCCACGCATACTCCGCAGCCAACACACTCGTCCTTGTTCACTACTGCTACCATGATGCGCGAGATATAATAGCCATTAATAAAGATTTTCAACCGTAATCTCTCCATTTGTAGATTGTTAGACACGAAGATTACGGGCTTTTTGATTGCGATTGTTGTAATATTGTTCAATCAGGTCGGGTTCTAAATAATTGTATAGTTAGACATCGAACCCAACTATTGCCAGTAAAATGCTGTGAGTAGTATGATGCTAATATCCATCAGACATTGTTGCCGCATCATAGTCGAACGCTCTGCGTTCAACGAGTGGGAGGATAATGTGCTGGGCCAAACTTTTATTGATAATCAGACAAAATACAATTCCGAGTAGGCCGAGGGGGGACGGGTTCGGCAAGCGCAGGAATTGGGCGGGGGGCGAAAAGATTGTATGGGGTGGGTTAAACCTCAACCTACCATATCTATCCATTCCAAGCAGGTGAAGATGGGATAATCCACAGGATGGGGCGGGCCTATACATCCAATCTCATACCTCCCCAAAATTTATTAATCTTTGAACTATAGCCTGAACTATGAGAATGGGAATGGGATTGCTCATTGTGCTAAGTTTATTGCTGAGCGGATTAATGCTGGCTCCGCCGGTGGATTCTGGAGAAGTTGAAGTTTCGGTTAATGCTCCGTTGGTGTCTCATCTACCTATTCGGATTGATTCTGATGCGGATTTTATTTTGGCCAATGGTGTTACAGGGGGAGATGGCAGTGTTGGAAACCCCTGGGTGATTGATAATTGGGAGATAAATGGCACCGGAAATCGTTATTGTATTTACATAGGAAATACCACTCAGCATTTTGAGGTGAGAAATTGTTCATTGTTCGATGAAGATGTTGGCGCTATTGGAAGCGGATACTTTTCTAGTGCTGGATTACTACTTTACAACTCTATAAATGGCACAATTACTAATAACACTGTAGTAAATAACACACATGGCGGGATGGAATTAGTAGAGTCAAAAAATCTTACAATTTCACTAAATAATGTAAGTAACAGTTTAGAAGACGGAATCTATTTCACTTCTTTAGATAACAGCCATATTCTCAATAACACAGTTAATAATAATTCAAGAGGCGTGGCATTTACTTATTCAAATAACAACACTATTGCTAATAATTCCATTAATAATTCCTTCTCAAAATCTGCAATTTACATGGGTGTCTCTATTAACAACACTATTTCAAATAATACGATGCTAAACGGCAGTATTCGGCTGGTTGAGAATTATCTAGAACATTGGAACACACATAATATTGACGAGAATAACACATTAAATGGTAAACCTGTCTATTATAGAAAAAATCAAATCAGTGGCACAATACCGGCCGATGCAGGCCAGGTCATACTAGCTAACTGCAGTAATATTGTGATTGAAAACCTGGTACTAGATAATGGAAGTTATGGTATATCATTGGGTTTTTGCAACAATAATTCAATTAAGAACAATACCGCATCTTATGGGTATGGCGGCATCCTTCTTTACAATTCAAGCTATAATGGAGTGTCAAACAATACAGCCAACAATAACACACATGGAATACACTTGTACAACATTTTTGGTTATTGTTCAAATAATCAGTTGGCCAACAATACCATGTATAACAATTCATATGGTATTAGAATAGATAATGCAGACAGCAACACGCTTTTCATGAATAATATTTCTACCAATAACGTTTGTGGAATATCTATCTCTTCGTCTGTAAATAATAGCATCTATCACAATAATATCACAAACAATGTGGATCAATCCAACGATGATGATTTAAATTATTGGGACAGCGGCTATCCCTCCGGTGGAAACTTCTGGTCTGATTACACTGGCCCTGACAATAATTATGATGGCATTGGCGATGTTCCTTATGATATTGATGCAGATTCAAAGGATAATTATCCGCTTATGGCTCCGTGGACGGCGCCACTGATAGCAGACACATTCTCCCCAACGGCCCTAAACTACACCCCAAACGGCACCGAAGTACCTATCAGCGCCCCAATCCAAATAATCTGGAACGAGACAATGAACTGGACATCGGTAAATAATTCATTTTCATACACAGATGGAATCACCAACTGGACATCAGACAATGGAACCTGGGTTCATGATTCTGCAACAAATATTTCTACTTTCGCCCCAGATGATGATTTCGCCTATGAGACCTTTTACAATGTTACAGTAAATTGCACGGCAACTGACATCATCGGCAATCCACTGGACCAGGACGGGAACGGAACTGGCGGATACTGGCCTGAAGATGTTCTTGGGTGGAACTTTACCACGGCAGATGAACCGCCTTATATTGTTTCCACAAGCCCTGCAAATGGACAGGTTGATGTTGACCCTGCCAGCTTTATCAGAATAACATTCTCAGAGCCAATGAACCAGAGCGCGGTTGAAGATGCCTTCTCATACACCAATGGAACTGTTAATTGGACAATAGCCAATGGTACAGAG
The DNA here is from genome assembly GCA_030636255.1 of Methanomassiliicoccales archaeon. Taxonomy (GTDB): domain Archaea; phylum Thermoplasmatota; class Thermoplasmata; order SG8-5; family SG8-5; genus JAGLQM01. The sequence goes on along the minus strand of DAOVXH010000010.1, from coordinate 10,441 downwards.
TTCTGGAATGCTGGTATAACCGAGTTCACTTTCTCCCCTGTGCCGGCACTGGAAATCAATCAAACATTTGTTGTTAACATAAATGGCTCAATGGCAAGGGATATTGGCGGTAGAATCATTGGTAGCAATTATTCCTGGACATTCACAACCTGGTTGGAACCGCCACCACCACATGTTACTGATACCTATCCGCCAAGTGGGGCATCCAATGTGCCTGTTAACACCTACATTAACCTGGCCTTTGATGTTGTAATGGATATCAATGCTGTGCAGAATGAATTCACTTACACAGATGGCACAGAGACCTGGGATATCACAGATGGTACTGTTGACTGGTTCTCAGGAAATACCCTGTTCTCATTCCAGCCAAATGAAACTTTGAACTTTGATTCCACATACACCGTAAGATTGGGGACAAATGCCACTTCATTTTATGGCAAGACACTGGATGGAAATAATAATGGTGTTTCAGAACCAAATGATGATTTTGTATTTTCTTTCACAACAGCACTGGAACCACCAACTGTTATATCTCATTACCCGGCTGCAGACCAGGCAGAGATTGGATTGTCCTTGTCAGCAATTTACATCAATTTCAGCAAACAGATGGACATCACCTCTGTAACCAATGGCGTATCAATATACCCGAACACTGGCTACATGCCGTCCTTCTCTGCGGACCAGAAAAACCTGACTTTAATTCTCAATAGTGACTTGCTTGAAGGGGCGCAATACAGGGTTACGGTGATGGGAACTGCAATGGACCTTGTTGGAACAAAGCTGGATGGTAATGGAGATGGTGCCTCTGGAGACAGGTTCGCCTTCAGTTTCTTGACCAAGGGGGCTGTCATCCTTGAGAATCCCAGGATTGTCAGCGTGTTCCCCGCCAACAATGCCACCATACCCATTGAGCCTTTCTTTGTGGCAATATCTTTCAGCCAGGAAATGAATAGAACATCTGTAGAAGCTGCATTCTCATTCAAGAACGCATCCACAGAAATCAATGGCACTATCGACTGGAGCGACACTGGGAAGGCCATGAGATTTACACCTGAGGGGCCCCTTGAGTTCAATACTTCATACACTGTTAGTGTTTCAGGAAGTGCCAAAGACGTGAATGGCCTGTTGCTTGGAAATACTTCCACATGGCAGTATGTCACCGAAGGCGATGTTGTACCCCCAGATTTGGGAGATTATGTTCTGTACGGCGCAATAGTGGCGCTTCTGGTAATGACCGTCATGCTTTACATGGCCAATCGATCCCTGCGAATGGACCTTCGAAAGAACCGGGTTATGTTGAAGAGGGCCATGAAAAAATCCGGGCTCACAGAAAAGGATCTCAGAACAAAAAGCAAGCCAGAGAAAGTTGAAGCTCCAGAGCCAGAAGAGATTCCTGAAAGCGGAGAAAGTCCTGCCGAAGAAGTTTCTGAAGATGTGACTCCGGCCGAGCCTGAGCCAATAAAGCCTGAGAAAGTTGATTAGCTGGGTAAATTATTTATTGTAAAAATTTCGCTTAATCCAGGGATACTGGAAGGTGTGTCCCTCGGCATTAACAGAATACGTCATGGTAAGCTTAGCTCTCTCAGCATCCTGACCCTAGCCGAGGGGTTGTAGGACACCTGGGTTGGTCTTCAGTCATTCTAAGGCAACACACCTCTGTCCTGAAGGGACCCGTTAAAGGCGCCCATTTGATTGCCATCGCTTGCGTCGTAAATCACCGCGTGAACCGAGGTCCACACATCATTACAATCTTCGGTGCGATAGCTAAGCTCATCAGTATTCTCATGTCAAATAAAGGTTTCTAAACTCTAAAGATTGGTGGCTATCCACTCTGCATCAGAGGTCACATGTATCCACATGCCCTGGCCTGGCATTAATGGCTCATAATCCTGAATCTGGGATATCTTGAACTGGGAAAGTGGGTCAAAGACTTCGACATCATCCCATGGCAATCCAGCCAATGCCTGGGATACTGACATTGCCTCGTGATAGGGATAGGCCACAAGATTCCATCCAACTTTCAAATCTATAGTGATATTGTCTATGAACCCTAAAGTGCTGAAATTCCCTTGGGCTGCATCTATCCAGATTCCATTGGTCTGGTTCACAAATTCAAGGGTGTTTAATGTTATGGGCAATGTTGTTCTATTTATTGTCCAGCGATTTGGAAATCTTTCTGGTTCCCATGTTCTTGCTGCTGTCCAGTCCAGGCTCTGAAGTGCCTCTGAAAGGGGTGTTTGGCCTACAAGGAACGGTGATGAAACAAGATTCCATCCGGAAATAGTCTGGGTTGCGATTTTGCCGCAATACTGAGTCGTGTATTCGGCAGTATATCCCACCTTGTCCACTGCCCTTATTCTGTAATAGTATGATTGATTGGATGCTCCTGCCCTGACATCAGTCATGGAATTTCCAATAATCTTCATGCCCTTTGTGGTGGTGTGATTGTAAAATGCATGGAATGTTGCTCCTGGAGTGAATGGGTAGATGGAATCAAGATTAACAAGTCCATAATCCATTTTGACTGTAAAATCAGTATCCTGGACAAGTTTCTGCCATTCCCCGGTACTTTGTCTCATGTAGAGCGAAATATCGATTATATTATCGTCAGGTAGTAAAAAGAAAGACGGGTGGCTGCCTGTGACTGGCCCATATGCCGATATATTGACAATGGCCTCGTCCTGGGCTGTCCAGGGAGTAAGATAGTCTGGCACATTGTAAAACTCGGGATTGACCATTTCCAATGTTCCTGGGAAGGCTGATGGCCTGCTTTCTCTGAATACCTCATATCTCACAATATCATCAGATGTGGACTCAGTCCATGAAAGTGTGATGTCGTTTTTATTCATGTTGGAGGTGGTATTGGCGAACATGATGCGCCAGCTTGCACCATTAAATGCAGAGTACCAGACCTTGGTTTCATTATCAATAATCAAAACGCTGCACATGGTAGATCTAAGCTTGTCAGGGGTTCCGCCACCGCCTATGTCAATGGCCATGCCCTGCTCTGTCCAGCGAATGCCGTCAATTGATCTTGCATACATTGTCCTTATTTCCAGTCCATTATATCTACCAAAATACATATGATAATAGCCAGAATCATAGGCCACCCCAGGATTCCTAATTATGCCATCACCATGAACTATGCCAATGCCGTCTGGGGTTATCTCTTGATTGTGTTTATTCCAAGTTATTCCATCGGAGGAATTGGCATATAATATGTTATGTTCTAAACCATCATATCCTGTGTACCACATTTCATATTCGTCGGTTTTCAATACAGTAGGACCGTAGGCATACGTATCATCAAAATCTCCTGCTGGGCCATTGTCAATAACAGTTCCTTGCTTTGTCCAGGAAAGGCCATCAGAGGAAGTGGCATACATGATGCGCCAGTTCACTAGATCATATCCAGAATACCACATCTTGTACTCTCCATCAAATATTACAGATGGGTATAATGCTCTTTGACCGTCATCGTCGCTTGGTGCACCTAGACCCAGTACAATGCCGTGCTTTGTCCAGGAAAGGCCATCAGAGGAATTTGCATAACATATAATACGATTCGCAGCGCCATTTGCCCCATACCACATCTTGTACTCATTGTCCTTGTAAATTACTGTGGGTTTCTGAGCCCAGAGATTGTCATAAGTACCTGGGCCAATATCCAGAACCAGGCCTTGCTTTTCCAGTTCCACTCTTGATTGTTCAATAATTATATTTGTTGGGGGTTCTGGAATCACGGCATCCACTAAAAATTCCCAGAAATAATTGAATCCGTGGCCGTGGGTATCATTGGTTGAAACGCTTACATTGACAGTCTGGCCATCTGTGAAAGGTATTGCAGGAATGTAGCTGATATTATAGCCAAGGGAAATTGGTTGTAGAATACTAGAAACCTCAAGGCCATTGACCCACATTTCAATGCTGGGAATATTCAGGGATGATGGGTCCTTGACCTCTATTGATATTTCAGGCATGGCCTGCCCATAGCCATTATTAGGTGGAAATCCTGGGCTGTGAGATGGTGGAGCATTGTCTGTTGAGTTGAGCTCGGCAAGTTCGGCAATGGCAGCTACTGCAAACTGGGTGATATTTGCACAATATGTGAAGTTCAGATTGTCTATAATGTCATGGGCCGAGTGATAATGGGGGTTGGCAGTATATCTACTCTCAATGAACATTATGGCAGGGAATGTTGGAGAAAATGGCGCATGGTCGCTACTACCAGATAAATGGTCTACAGGAATGATATTCGAGATATGCGAATATTTTTGCATTATCTGTTTCATGAAATTGATCAGTGGGCCAGATACTGAATAATTATACCAGGCAGTGATGTTTTCATGTTCTGCCAGGGATCCCCAACCACCAGAAAAATCAATGAAACCCGTGGTGTAATTTAACACATAATCATTGGCTGCGCCTTCCACCAGTTTATGAAGTGTGCCGGGAATGCCTTGCTCCTCGATGTAAAGCGTGCAATCGAGTTCATATACCCCATCATTGTCCAGCCAGAAAAATACCGTGGTATCGGCTGCCGGGGCCGGCCCATAAACCAGTTCATTCTCTATCTTTACATCGTCATTATAATCCTTGACCAAATAAACAGTGTCTACTGAAGGATCTGGATTGTAGGCAATCATGTCAAGGTTGATTACTCCAACTATATTGTCCCCCCTAATCTCAGCATCGTTGGCATAGTGGGCACTTCCCCAGAGACCAAGTTCCTCGCAATCGAAGGCAATGAACCTGATTGTGTAATTGAAATCATAATCAGACAATACTTCTGCGGCTACCATGACTGCTGCTACACCGCTTCCATTGTCATCTGCACCAGGTGCGACGGTCATGGAGGATGGAGGATTTATCGAGTCATAGTGAGCGCAAATTATTATTATTTTATTGGGGGCAGTGGTGCCGGGTTTCTCTCCAATCACATTTCTCATCTTTGCCTTATTTTTGTATAAAAAGGGATCATAACTGGTGTTTAGGCCATTACTCTGAAATACCTGGCTGATGTATTCAGAGGCAAGATTGCACTTGTCCCCTCTCTCTGCATACCTGGTCTTGTAATCCTGGAATTTCTGGACATGCCTGGCCAGGAGAGTTCCGTCTATACTTAGAAGTATATTTTCTATTTCCCTGGTAGAATTAACTTTTATCGTGTCCTGGGGCAATGGGGCTTCTGGAACTGGTTGAGACTCATTGGATGGGGCGCTGGAGGTGACTGGAAGAAAAACCATTATGATGAAAATACTGGCTATCAAAAATCCAGATATTTTTTTCAATGAATGATGCCCACTCCTCTTTGTATACATGTAATTATAACATAATCAAGGAATTACTTAAGTCTTTTTCAATATTCTGTTCAGAGACTGATTAGATATTTATACAAACGCTGGTTTCACACCTCAAAGGAAGTTGCAGTAAAATGAACATGAAGAAACTGAAACGTGACCTGGCCAGCATTGGCAAGGATATTTTAGTGGCATTCGTCATTGTTGCAGTTATTATGCTGGGACTGTTTGCATATTGCGGCATCTGGCCCCCTATGGTGGTTATTGAATCTGGAAGTATGGAGCATCCTCCAGCGTCCGGGGAGCTCAAGAGCTATGTTGGAATAATTGATACTGGGGACATGGTTTTTGTCAAGAAGGTTAATGGAACATATGACCTTGTGACCTATGTTCAGGGCGAGGCAACGGGCCATTCCACCTACGGATCCTATGGTGATGTTGTGATATACCGGCCAAATGGCCTGAAATATCGTGGCAATGGAGAACCGGTGATTCCAATAATTCATAGACTGGTAATCTGGCTGGATGTTAATACTTCAAATGTGTCTCCAAGCTTTGATGGTATAGATTATGACAATTATTCCTTTGATGTGCCTTCGCTTAACCTATACGATACAATAGAAAATATCACCTTAACAAACTATGGATATGAGGGAGATACAGTAAACATCAAACTGGGAATGGGTAATGGTTTGATGGGATATTATCGAAACATCGGCACTATTCCCCATGGCGGATACATAACCATGGGAGACAATAATGCTCCTTTATACGATCAACCATACTCAGGAGGATATGAACCGGTTCAACCAGACTGGATAATCGGAAAGGCCTGGGGCGAACTTCCATGGTTTGGGCTTGTAAAGTTGTGGTTCACCGGAGCATCTCTGATAAGGGTTCCTCCAAATAGCTGGACCGGGCTGTTTATTACACTAATAGTGCTTGTGCTGCTCCCTCTTGTTCTGGAATATACTGTGCCAATAGTCAAGAAATTCCTTAAAAAAGATGAAGAAACGGATAAAGATACAGAGACAAAATCCGGGCCTGATGAAATCACGCCAGAGGAGCTGGATCCAGGAGATGGTGGGGCGCCAGATATTGGCAATGATGATTCGGTAATCGATAAAGAATTGCCTGAAACACCGGCCTCGGATACTGGGAACAATGAATTAGATAAATCACCAGAGCCCTGAATTTTTCGTCCAGAAATATTTATATAGGGTAATTCATCCAACCTTATCTAATTAACAAAACAATAAAGGAGCCATTATACCATGTTTGTGGCCAAAATAAGTAAAATTTACTACAGGGCCGTGCTTCCCGGAGCATTTGCAATATTAACTATATTCATAATTATATCTTTGATTACGCCAGGCGCCATTGGCCAGAGCACAAGACCGCTTTCAACCAGGGAAAGATATGAGACCATGCCCTTTGGGGTTGGGTCAATTGTCATACCCATGGATTATAAACAGAACGATACCATCAGGGGTTTCGGGCTGGTTCATGCACTTCTCAGGAATGAAACACCGTGTTACAGATTGATAGGTACTCCAGACCCTTTCATAGTTACAGAGTCCTACCCCCAGGGTTCAAATTATTCTGGCGGGCCCATTGTGATTTCTAATTTCAATCTCACTGATATTCAACCGGTGCTTGATGTGTTTCCCAGTGTCACAACCCATAATATTACTGAACTTTTCATTTCAACCAGGGTTTATAAAATTGAAAATCCTACCAAGGTATTGGTTATTGGTATAGCCAGCGGGGCAGCCGATGGTACACAATCTAGCTTCTCAGACGGCCTCTTAAGTGATATGAAAATTCCCCATGAAACCATGGCGGTCTCTCACCTGAACTGGAGAATCTTTGATTTGGGTTCCCCTAACCCACTTGAAGAACATGACCTGTTTATTTTTGAGGACCCTGGTGCAGATGGGGAGATGACTTATGATATGAAAGAGGCCATTAAAACAGCAACCATCAATGGAAAGAATTTCATTTTCATAGGAAAGGCCATGAGAGACCTCACAAATATATATCCTGGAAGCATCAGTACCAAGACCCTTAATGAAAAAATTGATTATACTGCAACCTTCCATCACACAGAAGAATCACCTTCACAGTATTCTGGCCCAGCTTTATTTAATGTTACATCCAGTAAGGTTGTGGCAATGACCCCTGGCTATGAAGACCTTGAGCCTATGTTGTATGCCGAAGATTTTGGAGGGCTTGTGCTATTTGCTTCATATTTCAGATATGGAAAAGGGCTTGTTGAAATGTTCTCTTTTCTTCCAAATGAGCAGACTGGTGAAATGAGGGAGTTAGCAACCATATTCCTTGGCAACAGATTTGTGCAGGCGCCACCTACCCCGCTTCAACCGCCACCGCCTTTGGGTGCAAATGGCCTACCAATGCCTACTGGAACTGTTCCGCCACCGCCACCTCCGCCGCCACCACCACCGCCAAGCGTACCAATGGCAACCACCATTCCTGCCCAATACCTGTTTGCTGGATTTGCTGGTGTGGCCCTGGGTGACAGGCTGAAGTCCAAGGTAAAACCAAAAATAGGAGTAAGACATAAAATAAAAGTTCGTGCATGAGGTGTATAGATGAAAATGAATAAGAAACTGACAATCGCCGCAATACTGGCCATTTCATTCGTAATGCTTGTCCCTGGAATCATTCCTGCTGAGCAGGGTCCCGAAAATCTCGATTATATTCAAGGAACACGTGCCGGTGAAATTGGTTGGCAATATGACACCTTCACACAGAACCTAAATGTGAATGTCACTCCTGAAACAATCACCACCATGGACCAGATAATGGTGACCATCACATCTGAAATTTCAGCTGTCTGGATAAAACAGGCCTCTTTGTACGGGGTTGTGTACCCGGACGATGGACTTCAATTTCCAATATCATTCCCCTTCTTCAAATTGGACACCGAAGAAATGTCCTTCAGATGCGTTCTTGAACCTTTCTCCCAGTTTAGTGGATATGAGATTGAGTTCTACATTGTGGCCTATGATTATTTTAACTCTGCAATGGATTCCAGGTCATCTAATCTGTATTTCACATATTCTGCAACAGGCAGCGGATGGAGAAATAATACATTCGAAGAGAATATAGAATTAACTTACTGGCCACTCAAGGCAAATGCCACAGAAGAGGTGGAGGTCACAATAAAATCAATTAATTTCATTACTATTGTCGATGCCAATCTTTACATTGTCTATGAAACAGCAGAGGGAATTATCGAAGAGGGAGGATGGAATTTCTCCAAGACCAATTCAAATTCTACAGAAATGAGGGTTGTGATTCCCGGATACGCCGCAGGGACCAATATCACTTTCTGGGTTACTGCCTGGGACATTTATGAGGGGGGCGGGACAATAACATCAAAAGAATACAAATACAGTGTTATTGGCATAGTTGAATACACTGATTTTCCATTTGAATATTCTGATTCCAAAGGTAACAAGGATGTGTGGGTTCCAGATGATGTAATAACTCTTTCAATGGCTGGAATGTGTGCACTTGGTATTCCGCTCTTTATTTACCTTTATGCTGCATCTGTTCGCAGAGCCAAGCGGGCCGACGACCTGATAATGAAAAAGAATGCTGTTGTGGAGACTGCCACAGAAGAGCCAATGAATGACGGAGAATTGCCAGAAGCAATTATTGAGTCAGATTCAACCGGGGGTGAAACCAATGAGTAATGCACTGGTGTTCAGACAGTCCAGCAACGGCATTACAAATATTTTGAGCAATGTGGTCCAGGAAGAGCGCAAGTACCCGTGGCTATTGACGCCGGTACTTTTCTTTATTCTTGGAATATTTGGAATGACCTGGATACCCTTCTACCCCTGGTGGATGGTGCTTCTGGGTGCTACTCTTGTGAGCGTAATTTCAATTAAATTCCCATATCTGGCACTCATTCTGCTCAGCACATTTGTCAGTGCTGCAGCTGGATATCAATTGCCAGAATTTGGGCTTTTCATGATTCTGTTTTTATTGGTATTACTAGTCATCTCACTGTTTGAATGGAAATTGGGATATCTGGCACTGCTCATGATCTTCCTTTCCAGATTCGGGCTTTCGCTTATCGTTCCAGTTGCAGCAGCAGCCATAATGCCATTACTTCTATCTGTGGCAGTCCTGGTTGTAGGCGGGGTGTTCCTCACCTTCCTGGTAACATGCGGAAACATGAATGTGGCTGGCATGCTTGTTGGCCCTGCACATACCTCCAGCTTCATGGTGTTCTTCGAGCCAACACTTGATAGTTTCACACCAGCAGACCTGGGAAATTCAATACTGGCAGTTCAGGATGCTAACCTGGACATATTGGTGAATGTCATTGGTGACAATTTTGGCCTTTCGGCTATGCCAGTTATTCAGATTTTCCTCATTGGCATTGCTATTTATCTGGTTCACAAGTTCTTCCACAGAAGTGTTGCAGATTCAAAATATCAGCTTGTCCTGGGATTCGTTCCAGCCGGAATTATCGCCGGAACTTTCCTTGGGGCCTATTCCTATATGCTGAGCCCGAGTTCCGCAGGATACACTGCCGGGGCAATGCTCTTTGGTGCTGTATTTGTCACTGTGCTTCTAGGACGGGCAGCAAGAGAATTCTTCATGCCATATTTCACAAATCTGGAAATGGATGCCAGTGTTGGTACGCGTATATCAGATATGGAGAATCTTGGGCAGAGCAACTTTGAGCTTGTTGGTGGTCTGGAAGACGTTAAAGAGGACCTGAAAGAATCCATCATGATACCGCTACTCATGAGTGATGTTGCCCAGAAATACGGTATTGACCCGCCAAGGGGAATTTTGCTATTTGGACCGCCTGGCTGTGGAAAAACCATGCTCATGAAGGCATTGGCCAATGAGTTACACGTGGAAATGGTGACTGTAAAATGTTCGGATATCATGTCCAAATGGTATGGGGAATCAGAGACAAAAGTAGCAGAATTGTTCAGGCTGGCTAAAGAAAGAAAGCCCAGCATCATCTTCTTCGATGATATGGAGGCCATGGCAAAGCACCGTGACATGTATGCAGGTGACGATGTAACACCAAGACTGCTAAGCATCATACTGGCAGAGCTGGATGGTATGGACCAGTCTTCAGGAATCAT
>DAOVXH010000171.1 GCA_030636255.1 Methanomassiliicoccales archaeon | reverse complement strand
TTATTGACTTGAGTTCATTTATTTAGCGCCCCGAGCAGGTAGGGGACGGCCAGCGGATTGAAAGAATTTCACATAAATAGCATTGGAAATTCTTGAGAGATGGGGAAACTTGCTTTCCCCTAGAGGAGCTAGGTGGGGGGATAAACTACTGTCTGGGGTGGGCCAATATACAAAGAACAATAAACAGATACCATATCAGAATATTCTTGGCACAATGGAGATTACTCTAACAACTCTTTGCCCATCATAAAAGGCCGCAAAACTTCCGGAACAGTAACAGTACCGTCGGAATTCTGATAATTTTCTAATATGGCAACCATGGCCCTGGACGTGGCTATTGCCGTATTGTTGAGTGTGTGCGGTACGTACTTATCTTTCCCGCCATGCTTGCCACTGCGAATTCCAAGACGCCTGGCCTGATAGTCAGTGCAATTGGAGCAGGACGTTACTTCTCCATATTTATCCTGTCTTGGGAACCACACTTCAATGTCATATTTCTTTGCAGCTAGGTTTCCAATATCTCCGGTGCAGACATTCACAACCCTGTATGGTAATCCTAGAGCCTGAAACATCTCTTCGGTGTTTTTCTGAAGTTCTTCATGATACTTCCACGAATCCTCTGGCTTGCAGAAAATGAACTGCTCGACCTTATTGAACTGATGCATTCTGAAAAGACCTCTGGTGTCCACGCCATGGGCTCCAATTTCCTTGCGAAAGCAAGGTGAAAATCCAACATACTTAATTGGCAAATCATCTTCATCAATAATCTCGTTCATGAACATGGCAGCCATTGGGTGTTCTGCAGTTGCTATAAGATACAAATCTTCATCCTCAATCTTGTACATGACATCCTGGAAATCTCCAAGGTCTGTAACGCCTTCATAGGGTTCTCTGCGCATCATGAAAGGCGGCTCAATAGGCGTATAGCCCTTTCCAACCATGAAATTAACAGCATAATTGACCAGAGCCATATCCAGCAAGGCCAAATCACCTTTGAGATAATTAAACCCTGCTCCAGCCACCTTTGTGGCTCTGTCAAAGTCTGCTAACCCGAGACTTTCAGCAATATCGCCGTGGCTCTTGAGTTCAAAATGTCTTAAACATGGCTCTCCAACTGTTTTTATAACTTCATTAGCTGAATCATCTATGCCTACTGGAACACTTTCGTGGAGGATATTGGGGATTAACATCAATTGTTTGTCAATCTGCTCTCTGAATTGCTGGGCCTCGATATCCTGGGATTCAATTTTCGCCTTCAGCCCCTGCATCTCATCAATCTGGCTGGAGGCATCCTGCCCGGATTTTTTCAGTTGGCCAACTTCCTGAGCCATCTTGTTACGCTGGGCCTTTAACTGATCAACCTCGACCACTTTCTGGCGCCAGCTGGTATCATCGGAAATTATCTTTTCCAATATCTGAAGTTTCTCTTCGTCCCCCCGCTTCTGGAGGTCCGCCCGAACAATGTCTGGCGATTCACGAATAAGCTTGATGTCCAGCATTCTTATCGGTAACTGGAAAGAGCAAGGGCAATATAAATTATTTGATTTAGGCCTGCTCTGAAGATTTAGCCTTTCTTCTGTAAATGAATTTCTCCAATTCCACGCCCCAGAACACTACTGTGCTCAGAATCAGACAGGTTATGAGAACATCAAGTGGAAGTGAAACTGTCTTGAATATCTCCTGCATGAATGGTGCATATATGACCACGAGTTGAAGGACAAAGGTCAACAAAACTGCTCCTATGAGCTTCATGTTGGAGAACACGCCTACAGTGAAGAGAGACTCGCGGCCGGAACGAATAGACATTACATGACCCATTTGAGATAGAGTTAGAGTGGTGAATATCATGGTCTGCCACATTGTATTTGCCGCAGGGTCTGCTTCCCCGCGCCATGCCCAGAAACCGATTCCCAGGGATATTATGCCCATCATTAGTCCGACCCAGACAATATGGTATTTCATTCTCTTGTCTATGATATTTTCCTCTGGGTGATATGGTGGCCTTCCCATTGTATCCTTTTCAGATGGCTCAAAGGCCAGGGCCAGGCCAGGCAATCCATCAGTTACCAGGTTAATCCATAAAATCTGCAATGGCAGCAGAACCAGCCCCATTCCAAGGAATGGGCCTGATAGCATGACCCATATCTCTCCTGAGTTGGATGTTAATGTGTATTTAATGAACTTGCGAATATTGTCAAAGCATCTTCTGCCTTCCTCCACTGCGCCTACGATAGATGCGAAATTGTCGTCTGTAAGAACCATCTCAGCAGCTTCCTTGGAAACATCAGTGCCGGTTATTCCCATGGCAATTCCAACATCTGCTAGTTTCAGGGCAGGGGCGTCGTTCACGCCATCACCGGTCATTGCAACTATCTGGCCGTGTTTTTTCCAGGCATCGACTATCTTCATCTTATGCTCTGGTGAGACCCTGGCATACACTGCCACTTTCTCCACAATATCAAACAAATCTTTCTCGGACATTTTGTCAAGCTCGACTCCTGTAAGGGTAAGCGAATCCTTGGATGCAATGCCCATTTGTTTTGCTATGGACATGGCCGTAAGCTTGTGGTCACCAGTTATCATTACTACATGAATTCCAGCTTTCTTGCATTCCTGGATGGCATGTATAGCTTCTTTCCTTGGAGCGTCTATCATTCCCACAAGGCCAATAAAAATTAAATTGGATTCACCATCCTTGGCATCTATAATACATTCTGAATCTTTGTAGGCAAGGGCCAGTACACGGTAGGCATGATTTGCCATGCTGGCATTCATTTCCTCTATCTTGGCTCTATCATTGTCATCAAGAGGCTGTGCTGAACCACCAATCATCTTTCTGGTACAGCAAGGTAGGACGCTATCCATGGCTCCCTTAACGTATACCAGGCAATTGCCAGAACCATCCTTGTGCACGGTGGACATACGCTTTCTCTCAGAATCAAAGGGATTTTCAGCGTAACGGGGCATCTGTTTTACGATGTCCATTCCATTAATACCTGCTTTTCTGGCAGCCACAATGAAAGCGCCTTCGGTGGAATCACCATGAACCACCCACTGGCCATCTTCCTTCTCCAGCTTGGAATCATTGCACATTGCTCCTGTGGTTAACAAGGTTTTTAATGTTGTATCATCAGAAAGATTTACAGAAGTATCATTAATGGTAAATTGACCTTCTGGCTCATAACCTTCTCCAGTTACATCGTATGTGTTATCCAGAGTTTTGATTAGTCTGATGTTCATGACACCTTTGGTAAGAGTGCCAGTCTTATCTGAGCATATCACTGTGGTACTTCCCAGGGTCTCTACAGCAGGTAATCGTCTTATCAGGGCCTTTTTCTTCAGCATTCTCTGAAGACCTATTGCCAAACTAATAGTAACAACAGCAGGCAATCCTTCTGGAATTGCAGCCACTGCCAGACTAACAGACACCAGGAGAATATGAAGAACATTCTCACCGCCGGAACGGATGAACTCAACTGCAAACACAAGTGCACAAATTGCCAGTATGGCGATACCTATCTGCTTTCCCAATTTTTCTAATTTTAGCTGAAGAGGGGTGGGTTCGAACTCCACCTTGCGAATCATATCTGCAATGTGGCCGATTTCGGTGTCCATGCCAGTGGCAGTAACAATTGCCATTCCACGACCATACTCTACGGTGGTGGAGCTGAACGCCATATTGAATCTGTCTCCCAGGAAGGCCTTTTTATCGCAGACCTTGTCCGCATTCTTGTTGACTGCCTTGGATTCTCCTGTAAGTGAGGATTCATTCACCTTGAGATTTATGGCTTCTATTAGCAGACAATCAGCAGGCACCATATAGCCA
>DAOVXH010000135.1 GCA_030636255.1 Methanomassiliicoccales archaeon | reverse complement strand
GAGTACACAGATGACCTCAAGAAGGAACTCAGGAACCACGTAAGGGCAGAAATTGGCCCAATAGCAACTCCTGATGAGGTCCACTGGGCACCAGGTCTGCCAAAGACCAGGTCCGGAAAAATCATGAGACGTGTACTGAGGAAGATCGCATCCAAGGACATGGACCAGGTTGGAGACATATCCACACTGGCCGATCCAAGTGTTGTGGAAGACCTTATCGCTTCTAGATAAGCAATAGAAATAATGCCTGCCTCGGAAGGGGCAGGCAAATCTTTCAATATTTTTCTAGAAACTTAATTATGCAAATTGTACCAAAAGAGAAAACTGCCTAATTGCCAATCCTTTCTTCAACCACCGTCAAAAGCTCTTGCGCCTTCGCAATGGCATTCTTTGCCTGGCCCTCGGAAATAGTTCCAGGCGTATCATATACAGAGATATGCCGGTTCCTTCGCATTCTTTCAAATAAAATTATCGTGTCCTTGTAATCATTGCCGAATGCTTCTTCTGCGAACCTGACCACGGAAACATGCTGGTTTCTGCCGTCTGGCCGATAGTCCATGGAAAACATCAATGCCCTTGATGCCTGGAGCATTGCATTGTAGGCTATGTTGTAAGCCCAATCATGGCTTTTGTCTATAAGTGATTCGGCAGTTTCAATGTCCCGTCTGGCCAGATCCATAGAATCTTCAACTCTCTTTTCATCAATTCTAGTTTTTCTGATTAAGCCTTCTGATTCCAAATCACTGTAGCTCATTTTCATCCCCATATAACATTATTTTCTCTCCTTCGAGAACATTCATAACGAATTTATCTCTCCTTTCCACACGCTTATGATATTCTTCCAAAGTATATAATATATAATTTATTTCCCTTTTGAGCTTCTTTTCAAGGTTATTGATAACTGGAATAAGCCTATTTTCGTCTACATCGCCCACAATAAAAATATCAAGGTCACTTTCAGCTTTCTCGGTATGTCTGGCATATGAACCGTAGATGAAGCTAAATTGAACTTCCCCAATTTCAACAAGGCTGTTTCTTATGGCATTTCCAACACCTGCTGTCTTGAGATAAATGTTTTTCAGGTCTGGATAAATCAAATTGGCCTTGTTTATCTTGAAGTATCTCTGATTGCCATCTCTTCTGCTGGTTAAAATCATAATATCTTCCAGATGGTTCAGTTCCCTTCTTGTTGAATTGATATTCTCATCAATTCTCCTGGCTATCCCTCTCAAATGAATTTCCAGGTCTGGTTCTGAAAGGAACAATTCCAGTATCTTGCTTCTGGTTCTGGATGTTATCAAATGTTCAAGCATGTATACAAAAAGTACACACTTGTATAAATAATTTACTCATTTTTACGGTCTCGAAACTTAATTATGCAAATTGCACATTCTGGGTTTCATTAGGGGGCGGTGATTATTCTACCATCCCGAAGGAGGAGTATCAATGTCCAAAATATTATGGAAGCCAGATGATAGGCAGATTGAAAATGCCAATATGACCAAATTAATTGAAAAAGTCAATGAACAATATGGGCTGACATTATCTTCATATGATGAATTGTACAAATGGTCAATAGAAAATATTCCTGAGTTCTGGAAGGCAATGTGGGAGTTTGGAGATATTGTTCACTCCGAAGCATTCAGTGAGGTTGTTAATGACCTGGATAAGATGCCAGGTGCCAGATGGTTCACTGGAGCAAGGCTGAACTATGCTGAGAACTTGCTCAAATACAGGGATGACAGGCCGGCAATAATCTTCAAGGGCGAAGAGAAGGTCAAGCAAACAATCACCTATGCTGAGCTTTATGACCAGGTGGCCAGGCTTGCCAAGGCTCTTCGAGATGCCGGGATTAAGACCGGAGACCGTGTGGCAGGGTTCATGCCAAATATGCCTTAGGCAATTATTGCCATGCTGGCAACCACCAGCATCGGGGCAATTTGGTCATCATGCTCGCCTGATTTTGGTATCAAGGGGGTACTGGACAGGTTCGGCCAGATTGAACCAAAGATACTGTTCACAGCAGATGGGTACTTCTACAAGGATAGAAGTTTCAATTCCCTGGAGAAGATATCCAGTATAATTGACAAACTTCCCTCGGTGGAAAAGATTATCGTGGTTCCGTTCACAGATGCGAATCCAGATATTAGCCAGCTGCCAAATTCTTCATTGTTTGAGGATTTTCTTTCTAATGAAAAGGAATTAAAAATCACATTTGAGCAATTGCCATTCGACCATCCGCTTTACATAATGTATTCTTCTGGAACTACTGGCGTGCCAAAATGCATAGTTCACGGAGCTGGCGGAACTCTCATCCAGCACTTGAAGGAGCTGATGCTGCATACTGATTTGAAGCGTGACGATAATATCTTCTATTTTACAACATGTGGCTGGATGATGTGGAACTGGCTGGTAAGCTCCCTGGCTGTAGGTGCTACATTGCTATTGTTTGACGGCAATCCATTCTATCCAGATGCGTATACTCTGTTCAATTTCGCAAAGGAGGAGGGCATGACAGTCTTCGGGACCAGTGCCAAGTACATTGCCTCATTGGAGGATGCAGGCGTGAAACTTGGGCCTGATGATATTCCCACAGTTCGGGCAATGCTGTCCACTGGCTCCCCGCTATCAGAGGAGAATTTCCAGTATGTTTACAAGGATATTAAATCTGATTTGGTCCTGTCGTCCATCTCCGGCGGAACTGATATCATTTCATGCTTTGCACTGGGCAATCCAATAGGGCCAGTAATTTCTGGTGAGCTTCAATGCAGAGGCCTGGGAATGCAGGTGGAAGCATTTGATGACTCTGGGAATTCGGTAGTCGACCAGCAGGGAGAGTTGGTCTGTACCTCGGCATTCCCGTCCATGCCAATTTATTTCTGGAATGACCCGGATACAGTGAAATACAAGGCAGCATACTTCAATAAATTTCCAGGTATCTGGCACCATGGCGATTATATCCTCATCACAAAAGAAGGTGGAATAATAATCTACGGGCGCTCAGATGCCACACTTAACCCAGGAGGCGTCAGAATTGGCACTGCAGAAATCTACAATGTGGTGGAGAACATGGCCGAAGTGGAGGACAGCATTGTTGTGGGCCAGGACTGGGAGAATGATGTCCGAGTGCTCCTTTTCATAAAAATGAAGGATGGGATGGAGTTGACAGAAGAGCTGGTAAAGAATATAAGAACCCTGATAAGGAGCAATACCACACCCAGACATGTTCCGGCAAAGGTCATTGCAGTTGCTGATATTCCTTACACCATCAATGGAAAGAAGGTGGAACTGGCAGTGAGAAAGACCATTCATGGCCAGGAAGTGAAGAATAAAGATGCACTGGGCAACCCGGAGTCCCTGGAACAGTACAAGAACCTCCAAGAACTTCAGGACTAGATTGAAGAGATAAGATTAAGAAACCATTAGGATATAGGGATTTGGATGTCAGACTTCAGCAAATATCGTGTCATGGAACTGCCCAGAAACGTGATTATAGGCCACGGAGTGCTACCAGGCATACCCAAGGACTGTAAACGTCTTGGATTGCCTAAATCAGCTTTACTGGTGGTTGATGAGGTCACAAAGAAAATTGCAGGCATAGAAATTGAAGGATATCTTCAGGATGCTGGCTTTGATGTTGATATGGTTTCCATCGGAGAGGCAGATGCCGAGACCATCGCAGAAGTTGAAGAACAGGCCAAGGAAAATCATACTGGTTTCTTGCTGGGCATTGGCGGCGGCAGGCCAATAGACGTTGCCAAGTGTGCTTCATTCAATATCAAGAGACATTTTATTAGCGTTCCAACGGCAGCTTCCCATGATGGAATAGTATCCGGAAGGGCTTCTGTTCTTGTTGATGGCGTGAAAAAATCACTGGAGGCACAGTCGCCTATTGCGGTGGTTGCAGATACTGAAATACTAGCATCTTCACCGTTCAGAATGCTGGCTGCCGGATGCGGTGATATAATTTCCAATAAAACTGCAGTTCTAGACTGGAAGCTTGCCCAGCGACTTAGAAATGAAGAATACTCCAGCTATGCAGCTACACTTTCAGAGATTACGGCCGATTTATTAATAGAGCAGGCAGACCAGGTAATGCCAGGTGTCGAGGAAAGTGCCTGGAATGTTGTTAAGGCCCTGACAGCTTCAGGAGTGGCAATGAGCATTGCTGGCTCATCAAGACCTGCCAGCGGTTCGGAGCATAAATTCTCACATGCCCTGGACATGATTGCCGAAAAACCTGCCCTCCATGGAGAACAATGCGGCATTGGTTCGATTATGATGATGTACCTTCATGGTGGAAACTGGCAGAGTATAAGGGACGCTTTGAAAATAATCGGGGCGCCAGCAAATGCTGAAGAGGCTGGGCTCACCAGAGAAGATATTATCCAGGCACTTGTGAAGGCCCATGATATCAAGCCAGAACGTTATACAATTCTCGGATACCACGGCCTCACCCAGGAGGCTGCAGAGAGGCTGGCTGAAAAGACAGGGGTCATTTGAAATGGTACTTTTGACAGTTATTGGGAAGACCATAGCCAAGCCAGGTGCGGAATTTATTTTCATGGGCTCCAATTCCAGCTGCAAGGATTGCAAGGTAAAGACCATCTGTTTTCACCTGGAACAGGGGACAAAATACAAGATTATTGGTGCACGGGACATTGTCCATGACTGCCCGCAGCATGATGAGGGGGTGGTGGTAGTCCAGGTTGAAGAAACGCCCAGAGAGATTATCATATCCAAACGTCAAGCCATTGAAGGAACAACCATAACCCTTGAGATGAAAAAATGCCCGGAACGAGGATGCCAGCACTATAAATTATGTCACCCGTTGGGAATGGATTCCGGACTGAAAAGAAAGGTCATCAAGGTTCAAGAAAAGGTTGATTGCATGGATGGCCAGGGCCTAGTTAAGGTCACTCTTGAATAACACTACACAAATTTTATATAGCCATTTCAATATTACTCTATTAGACCCTTCCAGCACATTACAACGCAAATTTGATGAGCCACATTAACACTCTAAATCTGCACCCCAGGGGAAGAATAATTGGAAGGTGGAGCTGTTTTCGGTCCATGAACCGAAAGCGGAGATATCATGAAATTCGGCAAAGTAGTACTGGCATTGGCTTTTTCCTTGGCTTTCATACTTATGACAATATCAGTGCCAGCGCCTGTGAAGGGTTCTGTTAGCCAGCTGGAACTGGTTCCTGGCAAGTACACGGATACAAATGTCTATGTGCCTGGAGAGACCATGACCATTGTCATTCATGCAGATGAAGGGGATATCTACGAGGTATTCCATGATATTGGAGATGGAAGTAGGATAAAGTTGGAATTTACAATAGATTCAACTGGAATTAAAAAAATAGACTGGGAAGTGCCCAATAATGCCGCAGACGGCAATTATTCCATAATAGTCAAGCTTCCAAACGGTTCTGAGGAAACAACTGCAGAATTCTGG
>DAOVXH010000011.1 GCA_030636255.1 Methanomassiliicoccales archaeon | reverse complement strand
GCCAGCTATGCAGATGGTCGTTTGACCTGTCTTAGATGCAAAGCCATAATCGGAGAAAGCAAGCCAGCTGAACCGGAAAAATCTGAAAATGATATGTTTGAATACTAAATATTAAAAAAAATTAAAAAAAGTGATGGTCTTGCCATCACTTCTTCATTATCTTCATCCAGCCGCCACTCTCATATACCTGCAGCTTTCTCTTTCCGAGGGTTGTCTTAAATTCATCCCAGTCAATAATCTCCAGACGTGGGTTCTTTCCCTTGGTGAACTGAACTCCCTTTGTGCCCTTGACACGGCCGGGTTTCAGACCCTTCCTCTTGGCAATATCAATTGCCTTGTCCACACTTATTGCTTCCATTACCATTTTTGTTCCTCCGTTTTTGATACCTACTGGCTAAAACAGCCAGATAGGTGCCAGACCTATAAGGATGCCATGAATATATAAGTTTTTGGGAAGCACTGGCTATAAGATTATTAAGATTATACTGTAGAAATCTCATTGAGAACCTTGCAGGTGTTTAGATTGGTTTATGAAGGTATTTCAAGCTCATTTCAGTGCTTTTTTTGCCTTGTCAAATCCCTTTTTTGCCTCTGAATTGTTGGGCTGCAGTTCCAAAATTTTCCCATAACAATCAAAGGCGTCTTGATACTGCTTGTGTTTCAGGCTTGCATTGGCCAGCGTGAACCATGCTGGAATGAAGTCCGGCTTTTTGTTAAGGATCTTTGATATGGTATTTATCGCCCTGTCACGGTTACCCAGTTCATACTGTGTCTGGGCCATGAGGCAGATTCCCATATCGTCGTAGGGATTAATCTTCAATGCTTTTTTCAATGCACTGGCTGCATCCTTGTACTGCTCTCTGTCAATATATTTCCTGCCTCTGGTGATAAATGCATGATAATCATTGCCCAGGTCTGTTTCCTCGATATCTTCTTTTTCCTCAATGAGCTCTTCTTCAATGCTGCCCAGTGCCTCGGTCTTTGAGTAATATTTTCCACGACCATCTGAGTTAACAGCCACAAGCCCAACCCTCTCCAGGCCTTCAAGGCTCCGTTCAAGAGCTGGCAGGCTCATCTTATTGCCCAGTTCCTTTTTCAGGGCTGTTTTTGATTTATCATCGTCAGTAATGAATTCCAGAACTGCCCGCTCATCCTTGTTGAGATGTTCCTCCGGCCTTTCAAATTCATCGCCTATTTTTTCAACTGATACCCTGGGCTTGAGAATTTCCTTTTCAATGCTCTTTTCCAGTTTTTTCTGTTCCCTATCTGTTTTTGGGCGTTTCTTTTTTGCCTCACCCTTTCCTGGTGGCTCAACCAGCTTCTTTCTCAGAACATCCAGTGCCTTCTTGGCCTGAATAAAATTAGGATTTAGACGATGTGACCGTTCAAGGCAGACAATGGCCTTTTCAAACTTTCCCATTCCGATATATGCTTTTCCTTTCACATACCATCCTTCGGAAAATAATGGCCTGCCTTTCAGAACCTTATTGAGCAGTGTAAGTGCCTGGTCATATCTTTTCAAATGAATTAATTCAACTGCCTTGTTATTCATGGCAGCCAGGTAATTTGGATTTATCTTCAATGCCTTATCATAGCATTCCATTGATTCTTCATATCTTTCAAGTTTGGAAAGTAAATTCCCCTTATTATTCCAGGTTGTCTCATGCTTTGGATTGATTTTTAAGGCTTTATCATACCATTCAATGGCCTCATCATGATTCTCCAACTTGGTATAGGCCATTCCAACATTGGATATGGCATCAACATGTTTCGGGTCTAATTCAATTGCCTTCATGTGGCATTTCAAAGCCTCCTGAAAGTTGCCTGCCACAGCAAGAATGAGCCCTTTATTATTCCATGCAACCTCGTTCTCCGGGTCCATTTTTATGGCCTGATTATAGGCCCTGACAGCATCACCCAGTCTTCCCTTTCTATAATGTTCATTACCCTGAGAAATCATCTTGGTAACGCTTCCCTTCCTGAGATTTCCTATTGCTCCAACAGAACCAAGGAAAATCAATGTGCCAGTCACACCTGAAGTTTTTAAACCTGACATGTGCATCCACTCATCATTCATAATGAGGTTTTACATATATAAATGTCATCATTATAAAAATATAATTTATTATAGTATATTACCAACCTTTATGAAATACATCTCCATGTCAGTTGGGTGCTCCATCGCAAATTTGAGATTATCGTCACAATTAATCGTATCAAATCTGCGAAACTCCAAACTTTGACCAATAATCGAACGCAACCATCAAAGTTAGGATCCAATTGGGAGGCGAGGAATTGAAAAGGGCTCTTGTAAGTGTATCAGATAAAACAGGACTGGTGAAGTTTGTCAAGGAACTAGCCAATCTTGGATATGAGATAGTTTCCACAGGCGGAACTTTCAAGGAACTTCATGAGAATGAAATACCTGTACAGCGGGTATCTGATGTAACTGGATTCCCAGA
Organism: Methanomassiliicoccales archaeon; assembly: GCA_030636255.1. Classification (GTDB taxonomy): domain Archaea; phylum Thermoplasmatota; class Thermoplasmata; order SG8-5; family SG8-5; genus JAGLQM01. Next base: position 16,329 of record DAOVXH010000011.1, on the reverse strand, counting down.
GATACTGGACGGCCGGGTGAAGACCCTGCATCCTGCAATCCATGGCGGTATTCTTGCCAGGGATGATGAGGAGCATGAAGAACTGCTCAAATCCAAGGGCATAGCTAGGTTCAATATGGTGATTGTCAATCTATATCCATTTGAAAAAGTTGCATCAAATGAGGATGCCACCGAATCCGATTTAATAGAGAACATTGACATCGGCGGCCCAACCATGATTCGGGCGGCTGCAAAGAACTTCCAGAATGTTGCTGTTGTCATAGAGCCAGCACAGTATGAATGCGTGCTATCCAATCTCCGTGAGCATGGCGAGTTGCCTCTTAAGGTTCGAAAGAGACTGGCCTGGACTGCATTCACCAGAACCGCAGAATATGATGCTATAATTTCCAATGAATTAAAACAGGCACTGGCAATTGATGATGAGTATCCTGAACGTTATATTTTGCCTTTCAGAAAGGTTCAAGATTTGCGGTATGGAGAAAACCCATATCAGAAAGCTGCCTTTTACCGTGATATTTTCCTGAAGGAGCCATGTATTGCCAATTCTGAAAAATTGAAGGGCAAGGAACTCTCTTTCAATAATATTTTAGATATAGATGCCACCATTGAACTGGTGAAGGACTTTGATGAGCCAACAGTCGCAATAGTCAAGCACATGAACCCCAGCGGCATAGCCAGTGCTGATACCATTGCCAGAGCCTTTGAAATGGCTCTGGGTGCAGATAAACTTTCATCTTACGGTGGCATAGTTGCCCTCAACAGGGAACTGGACGTAGAAACGGCTCAGGCCATGCGTAAGTTGTTCCTGGATTCAATCATCGCTCCGTCTTTCCATGCTGATGCAATGGCTATTCTTGACAAGAAGAAGGTTATGCTCCTGGAAACAGGAAACCTCCAGGGCGTGAAAATGCCGAACATAGACCTTAAACGGGTTAATGGCGGCATGCTTGTGCAATCAAGGGATTTGAGTCAGCTGGATATTTCAACCCTGAAGACAGTTACAGAGCGCCAGCCAACAGAATCTGAAATGGAAGACCTGATATTCGGCTGGAAGGTTGTTAAACATGTAACATCAAATGCAATTGTTCTGGCCAAGGACAGAGCTACAGTAGGAGTCGGAGCAGGACAGATGAGTCGTGTTGGCTCCGTGGAAATAGCCGCAAAGAAGGCCGGAGAAAGGGCCAAAGGCTCGGTAATGGCATCAGATGCATTCTTCCCCTTCAGAGATGGCGTGGACGAGGCAGGAAAGGCCGGCGTCACTGCAATAATCCATCCTGGTGGTTCAATCCGGGACCAGGAAGTTATTGACGCTGCAAATGAATATGACATTGCCATGGTCTTCACCGGAATGCGCTGTCTTAAACACTGAGGTTTTTCATGATTGAAAGGTCAGAATATGAAGATGCAATAAACTGGCTTTATGATTTGCAGTTCTTTGGAATGAAACTTGGTCTTTCAAACACACTGGCCTTGCTGGAGGGAATTGGAAATCCCCATGAGAAATTCAGCTCTATACATGTGGCTGGTTCCAATGGAAAAGGCTCGGTCTGTGCATTTTTAACAAGTATTTTGAAGGAATCTGGAAAAAAAGTAGGAACCTACACATCACCACATCTGACCCATTTTGGTGAACGTATCACAATAAATGGAATTCCTATGACCAGGACCGAGGTGGTGAAGTCTATCCAGCATATCCGCCCGAAGGTTGAAGAGCTGAGGAAAAAGGACATCCAGTGCACCTTCTTCGAGGCAACCACCTGCATGGCATTCTATCATTTTGCCAGGCGCAGAATTGATATTGCGATTGTGGAGGTTGGCATGGGCGGCAGGCTTGACTCAACCAATGTCATAAAACCGGAGATGGCAGTAATAACCAGCATCTCCAAGGAACATAGCCAGCATCTCGGGGAAACCATCAAAGAAATTGCCGGAGAGAAGGCCGGAATTATAAAGAAAAAAATTCCAACAATAACATCAACCCAGGATGAAGCACTGTCAATTATTCAGGCTCAGTGCAAGAAGATGAAGTCCAAATTATACAATGTTAATGATATTGCTCTGATTATTTCAAATGCCAGTATTTTTGGCACATCTATGAAAATTGATGGGCTCGAAGTCTCAATAAAATTACCTGGCCAGCATCAGGCAATTAATGCCAAAACCGCCGTCCTTGCTGCTAAAACCATAGGCATAAAACCCGAGGCAATTGAAAAGGGGCTGGCTGCAACTGAATGGCCAGGTAGAATTCAGATTGTAAGAAAAAGCCCTATGATTATTCTGGATTCCACCCACAATCCAGGAGGCGCAGAGGCACTTGCCAGCTTCCTGAGAGGGCAGAAAATTAAGCCCATTCTTGTCCTGGGGATGCTGGAGGACAAGGAAGTTCAGCCGGTGGTCAGGGCTCTGGAGCCATTAGCCAGCAAGATTATTGTCACCCAACCAGAGTATCATCGCAAAATGATTGCAAAGGAACTGGCTAGTCATTTTTCCGGTAAGATTGAAACAGTTTCAAAATTACCAAAGGCAATTGAAAAAGCAATGAAAATTGCAAAGAAAAATGATATAATTCTCATAACTGGCTCCATATTCACTGCCTCTGAGACCCTGGAACATCTCAACCTCATGCGCATTAACGAGATAATGGACAAGCTTGCTGAAATTTACGGCATTGGGGCATACCCTGGCCGGGACCCGGTAATCAATGGACCTCCACCGCCTGGTTCCCAGGAGCCTTTCAGGGTATTGATTAGTACCATTTTATCCCAGCGCACAAAGGATGAGAACACCCATCTGGCCACCGAGCAACTTTTTGCAAAATACGATACTCCGAAAAAGCTGGCCAGTGCAAAACCCGAAGATATCTATGACCTTATCAGACCAGCAGGATTCTACAAGCAGAAGGCAGAAAAGGTCATCCAGACCTCAAAGATTATTCAAGAAAATTACAAATCCAAGGTTCCAGATAATATGGAAAAACTGATTTCTCTGCCTGGTGTTGGCCGTAAAACTGCCAGCTGCGTCCTTGCCTACGGTTTCGGGCTTCCGGCAATTGCAGTGGACACCCATGTTCATCGTATCAGCAATCTTCTGGGCCTGGTGAAGACCTCGGAGCCAGATGATACCGAGGAAGCGCTGATGTTCCTTGTTCCCCAAGAGCAATGGCATGATATTAATCGTCTTCTGGTACGGCATGGCCAGAGTATTTGCCGACCAATCAATCCAAAATGCAGTGAATGTCCAATTTCCCATGTTTGTGATTTTGGAATTTATCGTTTAAAATAATCATTAAACATGTCCTCGCCTGGATACCGCGGCCTTTAGGCCTGCGGATGAAAGGCATTTTTGAATATATCCAGGCGAGGAATAGTTTAATTAAAGGACTCCCAGCTCAAAGCGCATATGTCCCTGATTAAGATTGGATAACCACATGATTTATCTAATAACGTTATTCAATCTGAAACAGAAGGGATATCTCATGCTTTAGCGTGGGGAGCCCTCATTAGCTGTTTAATTGGTCAATCAATTCCACAAGATAGCTGGCCTTCGGGTGTTCACCCTTTTCCATGAGCTTTTCCAGGCATCTTTTTGCTGCATCATAATCTTTGATGTAGAAAAGCAATTTTGCCTTTACAAAGAGCGCATCCTTGTCCTGGGGATTGATTAGAAGTGCCTTCTCTATCATGTTCATTGCATGCCCTGGCTCTTCCATTGCCTGCAAAGCATTGGCCATTTTGATATAGGTATTGGATGTGGCTATTGGCCCTCCATTGTCAGAATCCACACGGTTCAATATTGTCAGCATCAACTTTATGAAGCTGGCTTCCTGCTGGCTGAATAGTATTTCATCCTCCACGCCAAGGGCAAGTGGCACTCTGAGAAAGCCCAATGCGTCGTCAAGGAGAGTAACAAGTTCCTCCTTCCTCAGTGCCTTTGCATCAATATTTTCAAGGAATGACCTCAACAGTGTCTGCTGGGTTTTAAGAACCCGCTTAACCTCTTCCAGGCTCTTTCCATCATATTTCTTCAGAATGGCCTCATCCCTAATATCTGACCGAATAACTAAAGGAAATTCAAATCCACATCTTAAACAGGTTTTTGTTTCATCCTGGTTTTCAGCTCCACACAAATCACAGCATTTCATAAGCATAACATAAATGACTTCAGGATAGATAAAGATGTGGTTCAACACTATATCACAAATCTTTTTTCATAAATGTTAGATTAATTTTAATTCCAGCGACAGTTATATATATATTGTTTCTATTAATTGGAGCGAGAGGATGTTGAGTAAAGATTTTTCACTCAAGTATAGGAGGATTGCCACTAATAGCCAGTCGGGGGGCAGAAGAACTGGTTTAAGGCGACATCCTAACTGGAATGATGAGGGCGTTGCGTCCACAGTAGGAACTATCATGGCTTTGATGGTATTCCTTGCATTCTTATCCATGTTTACCAATCAGTATGTTCCAGTCTGGATGGAAGAAAATGAAGCCTCTCACATGAATGTTGTTTATGGTCAGTTTGCCAGCCTGAAACAGGCAACTGATATGCAAGTCCTGGCAGGAATTATTCAGGGCAGCTCACCAGTGCAAATATTCTCTCCAATAAAGCTTGGAGCAGATGGAATTCCAATGTTTGCCGCACCAACACCTGGCTATCTTTCTGTTTATCGTTCCAGTAGCTATGATAATGTGAGTTTCAGTTTCAATACCAGCGTATCAATTATGGATCATGAGAGCTATTCTGGCGGAACCATCCGCATGTTTGCTCCCAATCGTTATTATGTTGAGCAGGAGCTTGCATATGAGAATGATGCTCTAATTCTAAAACAGCCAGATGGTCAATACATGAAAGCAAATTCTCAATTTATTGTAAACCCTTCAGGTGCAACATATCAAATATCCTATGCCCAGCTGGACATCAGGGGAGATGACAATAGCTATGTAGGTTATGGTACAAGGGGAGTCCTGACCACTCTGAAGGCCGCCTCATCTACTACTTTCACCAATCTCACAGATGAGATTTCTCCAGGAGTTCCAGCTAAACACCCCTACCTGTACATAAATCACACAACCTGGTATGAGGGCGCCTGGAATTCTTCATTCAACAATACACTGGTTGGAGCAGGAATGGATTATGGAACATTTGCCGAACTTGAAGCGGGCTCTGTCGATTATACGATTGTTTCAACTCTTCTGAAAACAGATATGTTTGCTGAGTTTTACCAAGTCAGTGTCATCATTGATCCATCAATAGTTTCCAGGTTTACTCTTACTGTGGCAAATATTGAAGTCTCAACAACCGAGCTGGGGGCAACATAATGGGCATCAAGGAATCAATGATGAAAAAGATGCTCAAGAAAAAATCCTTGAAAACAAGGGTTCCAAAGGGCGAACTTGAGCTCCAGAAAAAATGGAAGGAAGGGAAAGGTTCTCCACTATGCCCAATTCCTGAAATAACAGAACCAGGCATTGATGAAAAGGAGATATACACCATAATCGAACCTTACAGTTATTGCAGGATTATCTACGACAATAACAAATCAGAATTCGTTTATCAGATTCACGAACCAGCATTGAGTGATAAAGAAAAGGAAGTAATCGCTCTAATAAAAGACTCACTCCAGAGAACATTGGAGTATGAACTGGACAAGATGGAAATAAAGGATAAGAGTGAATATCTAAAGAAAAGTGTTGACAGTTTCATAAAGAGCCGAGAGATGCGGCTTGAAGCTTCAACTATCCAGAAGATCCATTACTATATCATCAGGGATTATGTGGGATATGGCCATGTAGACTCCCTCATGAATGACGATTACATTGAGGATGTTTCCTGTGATGGTACCGCAGTCCCACTTTTCGTTTATCACCAGAAATATGAATCCATAAAGACTGATGTACTTTTTGAGGAGGAATCAGACCTCAACAGCTTTGTTATTTATCTGGGCCAGCGCTGTGGAAAGCAGGTTTCTGTGTCCACCCCTATCCTAGACGGAACAACAACAGAGGGTCACAGAGTTCAGGCGACATATGGAACTGAAGTGACCACAAGAGGTTCATCATTCACAATCAGGCGTTACAAGGAGAAACCATTCACTCCGGTGGAAATTGTAACCTATAATACTGGTTCAATAGAGATGGTGGCATATGCCTGGATGCTGGTAGAACACGGTCAATCAATGCTGATTGTCGGTGGAACCGCAAGCGGCAAGACTGCTACATTGAACGCTCTTGCCCTTTTCATCAAGCCAGGTGCCAAGGTTATTACCATGGAAGATACTCGAGAAATCAATCTACCTCATGAGAACTGGATTCCCAGCACCACTAGGACCGGTGTGGGACAGCGAGGGGCAGATGGCAAGGCAGCCGGTGAAATCAATATGTTCGAGCTTGTCAAGGCAGCTCTCAGACAGAGACCAGAATACATCATTGTGGGAGAGGTCAGAGGCGCTGAAACAGCAACCATGTTCCAGGCAATGGCAACAGGTCACACCACCTATTCAACCATGCATGCTGACTCTGTGAAAAGTATGGTTAACAGGCTTGAAAATCCGCCAATCAGCACTCCCAGAATTCTGCTTACAGCACTCAATTTCGTCATTGTTCAGAAGCATGTCAGAGTGGGTGACAGCATTGTCAGGCGCATAACCCAGATTGTGGAACTTGTTGGTTTTGAACCAGAAACAAATGAGCTCATTACCAATACGGTCTATGAATGGGACCAGCGCAATGATTCTTTCATCTACAAGGGCCACAGCTTCCATCTTGACCAGATAATGGAAATGAAGAACATGACCCATGAAGAAATGGACGCTGAAATGAGGCGTCGTGAGGACATTATCAAATATCTCGTTGAAAAGGAAATTACTGATTTCCGTGAAATTTCTAATCTCTCTGTTGCCTATTACAAGGAACCCATGGAAACCATCCAGAGGGTAAGAGATGAGATGGGCTGGATTGACCCAGCTACCCTTATAACAAACCAGGAAGAAGAAGGAGGTTTTAGCTTTGGCACATGAAACACAGGATGCATTCGCAAAGCTGGAGACCAAGGACCGCCACCTGAAGACCAAGACCACCAAGGAAGAGGTTTACCAGGGACCACATCTTATCAGGCTTCCCAAGGGGGCAGTTCCAGAATATATCAAATTAACTTCATTCCAGGAATTAAGCTGGAGAATTATGGGTGGCTATGTCAAGCAGAAGTATGAAGAGGATCAGGAGCTTGAGGAAAATCTCCTGAAAGCTCACATGAAAATAAGGCCAGAGGAATATATGGCCGTCATTTACATGACTGCATTGATTCTTGCCATTGTAGGAACTGTTGCAGGAATTGTAATGGCTCTTGTGCTTACTATGCTCCTTGACATGATGATGATTGGCATTATGCTTGCAGTTGCAATGCCTATAGGATTACCGATTATGGCAATGGTAGTTATGAAAGGCTCTCCACGCAGCAAGGCCAAGTCCAGAGGCCGTAATATTGACAAGAGAATTTCATCGTCAATGAGTTTCATTTCTGCAATGGCGTCTGCAAATGTTCCGGTTGATACCATATTCAAGGAACTTTCAAGACAGCCAGTGTATGGCGAGATTCAGAAAGAAGCAGAATGGATTACAAGAGATACCGAACTTCTTGGCATTGATATTTTGACAGCCATCAAGAGAGGTTCATTGCGTTCACCGTCCCAGAAATTTCAGGATTTCCTTCAGGGAGTGGTCACTACCTCAACATCTGGTGGTCAGCTAAAACCATATTTCCTTATGAAGGCAGAGCAATATGAGAAAGAGAATAAACTAGACCTCAAGATGACCATGGAGACACTGTCCATGATGGGTGAGAGTTACGTCACTGTTGTGGTTGCTTTTCCATTGTTTCTTGTGGTCATATTGGCTATTATGGCCATCATTGGTGGAAATGCAGATAATACCATGATGATACTGTTCCTTGTGGTAGGACTAATGATACCACTTTCCCAGTTCGGTTTCATCTTTGTGGTGTGGAATATAAGTCAGGAATGATAATATGGCAATGACGAAGGACGAAATGAAAAAGGTCGTAATGGCCAAAAATCGCGATTATACTAGACTTATTCTTGTCATAAGCGCAGTGATTTTTGCCGTGTTCATGATTTTCGCCATGCTGAATTATACAGAACAGCTTGACTGGTCAATGGTTCCACTTCTCCACACGGATTTCAATGAAGATGGTGTGATTGATGAACTGGACCCATATGGTGAGGACACCAATGAGGATGGAATAATTGATAATAGAGATGTTTTCGATGGTTATGATAGTGATGGGGATGGAATTCCCGATCAAGGTCAAACTCCGTTACAACGATTTCTAAATCTCCTTTTCATAGGTATTGGGTTCATGATTGGTCCATATGCATTTTACGCCTCCAAGAAACAGGCAGATATCGAGGCTATTGAAAAGAGACTTCCTGATTTCCTGAGAGATGTTGCAGAGGCCGGAAGGTTCGGTATGACTCTGGCAGATGCAATTGTGGTTGCATCATCTGGCAGATATGGTAGTCTTACTCCGGAAATCAAGAAAATGGCTGCCCAGATAGAATGGGGTGTGCCAGCAAGCGAGACACTCAGGCTATTTGCAGAGAGGATTGACACGCCTCTTGTTAAAAGAGTGGTTACAATTGTGGTAAAGGCTAGTGATGCTGGCGGCAGTGTTGCCGATGTGCTTACAATGGTTGCCCACGATACGAAAGAGGAACAACTTTCTCAGGCAGAGCGTGAGATTCAGATGAGCACATATCTGGCTGTTATTTACATTTCATTCTTTGTGTTTTTGGTCACAATCATTATTCTTAATCTCACTTTCCTTCCAAAGATCAGGATTGCTGGAACCAATGTTGCCCTGGCAGCAGAGGAAGCAGGCATATCTGGCGGTGTTGGCGGTGCGTCACTTGATGTTAGTGCCATCCCTATGATTCAGATATCTTTCTTCCTGGCATCCATGGTGCACGCCATAGGTGACGGGATAATGGCTGGGGTTCTTCAGAATGGTAGTATAGCGAATGGTATGAAGCATAGCGTGATTTTGCTTGCTTTGGGCTTTTTAATAATGACATTTGTTTGAGGTGAGTGAAAATGGCTGATGAGGTTGTAGAGGAACAGGCGGTTTTGCAGGAAGACGATGAAGCCATCTCCGAAGTTGATGTTACAAAGGGACCAGGCTTCTTGGATAACCTGAAAAAATCATACATGAACAAGCTCAAAGGCAAGAAGCAGATAAAAATAGCTGCTCCAAAGGGTTCCCAGGATGAACAGAAGTCAATACTGGAAGGGGTCACCACCATACCAAAAATAGTTGAGAAGCATATTCAGGAAATAGAGATTGATACAGTTATTGACGGTTATTCCTATATCAGAATCAAATATGACAATATTGCTAATGACTATATGTATGAGGTCATAGAGCCCAAGCTCACTGAGGAAGAGGAGGACATTCTGGAGGTGCTGAAGGATACCATGGTTGACTCTCTGGAATACCTTGAGGACGCAACAGAAGAAGAGAAGGAAGAGTACCTCAGAAAGGGAGCAGACAGTCTCCTGAGCGAGATAGGTGTACTGCTCAATCCCATATCCAAGGAAAGGGTCATGTACTATATCCTGAGGGACTTCATGAGATATGGTGCAATAGATGCCACCATGATAGATGTCCAGGTTGAGGATTTATCCTGTGACGGTATGAATGTTCCACTCTATGTGTTTCACAGAAAATATGGTTCTATTCAATCCAATTTAAGATTCACAACATCTGTCGAGCTTGATGGCTTTGTAGTATGGCTGGCTCAGCGTTGCGGCAAGCACATTTCAGTGGCAGAACCAATGTTGGATGCAACTATTCCAGACGGTTCAAGATTGCAAGCCACACTGGGAACTCATGTTACAAAGAGAGGCTCATCTTTCACCATTAGACGTTTCAGAGAAAACCCGTTTACACCTTTGGACATGATAAGGTTCAAGACAATGTCCCTGGATATGATGGCATATCTCTGGCTTTGTATTGAGAATGGAAAGTCTATTCTGGTATGCGGAGGTACTGCAAGTGGTAAGACCACCACTCTCAATGCGGTACTGCTATTCATTCCGCCCCAGATGAAGATTGTCAGCATTGAGGATACCAGAGAATTAAATCTTCCACATGAAAATTGGGTGCCGCTATTGACCAGATCCGGTTTCGGAGGTCAGGATGCCACTGGAAAATCTGCCGGAGAGATTGATATGTTCGAACTTCTCACGGCGGCTCTAAGACAGCGCCCACAATACATGATGATCGGTGAGGTAAGAGGTTCAGAGGCCTATGTGGTTTTCCAGGCCATGGCAACAGGAAAGAGTGCTTACACGACTTTCCACGCAGAGAGTGTCCAGGCAATGGTTCACAGGATGGAACAGCCCCCAATTGAGGTTCCAAGGGCCCTTATCGGAGCTCTTAACCTGGTGCTTATACAGGCACAGGTGAAGGTTGGCACACAGATGACCAGGCGCGTCAAATCACTTACTGAAATTGTTGGAATTGATCCGGAAACAAATGAGCTTATCACAAATGCGGTTTACATATGGAATCCTGCAGATGATACATTCAATTACAGTGGTCACAGCTATATCTACGAACAGATAGCAATGGCAAAGGGCTGGAGCCAGAGAGAAATGATGCGTGAGGTCAAGGCCAGAACAAGATTACTTACCTATCTCCGGCTGAACAAGGTCAGTTACAAGAATGTTGCCAGATATGTGTCCAGTTATTATAATGAACCCGAGAAGGTCATGCAGGAAGTTACTGACTACGAAGCAGAAAATGCTGAGTAACTAATTCTGAATAAACTTGTATACAATATTCGATTATTTTATCTAGGCAATTGGTAAACTCAAAATTAAATTGAAAATTTAATAGGTGGGGTTGGATTTATCCAACCCCATTATTTGATTTATTCCTTTTGTACAGGTCTCTTGACAACTCTTTTGACTGGCTTCTTCACGACCCTCTTCACAGGTGCTGCCGTATCTCCTCCAGATGGCGGAGTTGCAGGAGGTTCATCACCACCAGCTGGTGGTTTCTCGAAGTCAAAGCTACATATTGGGCAGACCTTCTCGTGTGCGCCAACTTCCATTCCACAGGATGGACAGGACTTCTTTTCTCCTGATGGTTCAGCTGCCTTTTCTACCGGTACTGGTGCTGCTGCAACCTCGGCGGATTTTGGAGCCTCCTTTGGTGCTTCGGCAGGTGCCTTACCCTTTGGTTTTGGCGTTGGATCTTCTTCACCAGCCTCCATTACGGTTCCGCACTTGTGGCATATCTTGGCAGTGACACTGTTCTCTGTTCCGCAGCTGTGACATGGTTTGGAGCCCATGCGCTTCATTTCTTCCTCTTCCTGAAGCCACTGGTCAAAGGTCACGAAGGTTGCTTGTGTGGCCCACCAGGCCTGGAACTCTGTCTCTGTGAACTCAGCTCCAAGTTCTCCCTTTGCCTCGTCTTTGAACTTCCTGACAATGTCATCGTACTGGCGCTTCATCTTTGCCTCGTAGTCATCAAGGTCCTCGGTTCCCACAGTGAATTCGGTCTTACACTCTGGGCAGTTCTTCACATCAATTGGTACCCAAGCGCCACAAATACTGCACTTGGCAACTTCCTCTTCGAACTCGACATTACATTTCGGACACTTCTTGGCGCCCTCTGGTATGAATGCACCACACTCGCCGCACTGCACTGTCTTTCCGAGTCCAACAAAGTAAAGGTAAGCTGTTATTCCTCCGATTACTCCGACAATTACCAGAACGAAGATAATAACCCATAGCATCAGGTTCATTCCTGGCCCTTCAATAACATACCAGGCAGTTCCGCTTACAACATCATCACCAGATACTGTGACAGTGTAATTATCTGCTTCAGTTGGTGCAGTGATTCCAATGGAGAAAAGACCGCCCTGGCCTGACTCAACAATTATTGGGTCACCATAACCTATGTAGATTTCAATCTCGATTCCGGCAACACCGATATTTTCATTGTCAACCCTTACAACATTACCAGTCACAAGGATATCGTTTGTTTCACCAGATACCCAGACATTGTCTCCCAATGCCGGAGTAACAAGTCTCACCATTAGGTTAGGTATCACAACTTCTACCAGCAATGTGCCATTATTGTTCTGCTCATTGGTCTCCTCAATATCCCCGCACAGGTCATAATCTATTGAATCGTATCTCACCTCATCGGTTGTATTGAGCTCTGAATCAACAAATATAAACAGGCCATAAACACCCTCATTGATACTTGAGCATGGTATTGTAACAGTTACTGTATTGCCATTTGCCAGGAAATCAACAGTTGTGTTTCCAAGCCTGCCAATGTACTGATCTGTCATTCCCATGTTATGGACCAGTGTTGTGTCCCACCATTGGCTCTCATTTGTGTAAACCTCTATGTTGATACCGTATGCTGGGCTTAGGCCAGTATTGCTCAGAGTGACATTAACTCCGAAGTCATTGCCGTCTATGAGCGTATCCGGGTTATTCTCCACGGTTGTGTTTATCAGTGTCAGGTCTGGCCTATCATCATAGACTGTAAGACTCTGTGTGGCCTCATTGCTTTGAAGTGCTGTTCCATAGGCGATTGCCCTTATATTGTGGTCCTCTTCCAGGTCATCGGATGTTGCAATCCAGGTAAACATCAAATAATCGTATCCGTCGCTATTGATGGTTGATACAGTTGATGATCTTCCTATAGATTGGGAGCCGTCCCAGAACTCTACAACAACATTGCTTGCAAATAATTCTCCAGTGTTCCAGACCCTTGCCCTCAGGGTGACTTCTGTGCGATTAAAGCATTCGTCAACTGTTATGCCGCCGCCCATGCCATATTCCACTGGATTGTTTCCAATGAGGATATCCAGCAGGTCAATATTGAGTCCAGCATATTCCCAGACTCTCAGGGTTCTTGGCCACATGCTATTATTGTTATTTGTCTCATCCACCTCTGAAATTACATTTGCTTCATCAATTATGGCTAATATTCTGTATGTGCCATTGACGTCAAAGTTCACAGTTATGCTTGCCACTCCTGGTGTGCTTGAATCTTCTGGAATCTCATCTATGGTATCATTGCCCAGCAGAATATTTGTTCCTGTTGAAATCTCATAGAATGAAACAACAACATCAGTTGCATCGATATCACCAAGGTTCCAGACATTTGCCATAATATCAAAGTCTGTGTCAATAAGTGGATATGTTTGTGAGAATGAAATATCATAATTGTACTGAATTGCCAGGTCTGCCTGTGGTATAATTGATATCAATGAATAATTGAAATTATTGTCCTCTTCCTGCTCTGGAATATAATCCATTGGGTCAACCATAACTGTTACATTGTGGTCTCCCAACATATCAACGGTACTCCAGGCATATTGGAAGGATATTGGCCATTCATCTCCAGGCATTAATATTTCTATTTCTTCTTCATAGATTATATCAATATCACCCTCAAAGGTGTCATTTATCCAGACATAGATATTCTCAGCTGTTGCGTCACCAAGATTGGATATTGTAGTGTTTATCCAGACTATATCACCACGGCCAATAGTATCGTTTGCTCCAGTAGGTTCTACAGTCAGTGGTGGGTCCAAATCTGGAAGTACATTTTCCAGGATTACATCCCTTTCCTCAACAGCATTTGTTAATGTCATTGATGGATATGAGGCAAGTCCAATACCGGTTGTATCATAATGGGCCAGTGTGCCCACGTATTGTGACTCCAGGCTGTATGCATTGTATGCTGTATTCTGTACCTGGCCTGTTGCATCATCATAGTGTAGATAATTGCTTAGACCAGTAGTTCTGTAATTTCCTTCTGCATCAGTCATTCCGTATCTGTCCCAGCCAGTTCCTGCTTCTGGGTTTGTATTATTAATCCAGACATGCACATCTTCCAGAGAGTTTTTCGGGTCCATGCCGTCATAGACTGTCACGTCCATCCATCTGTAAATCCAAACCTCTGCATCATCAGCAGGGTAAATTCTGAAGTTTGGAGATAATGGCGAACTGCAACCAACCAGATATGCTTTTGAAGTTCCATAAATATCATACAGGCCATTGCTGAACTCGGTGTCCCAGGCCCAGAGTGTGACGTCTGCAAAACCCATTATTTCGAAGCTACCGCCAATATCAGTTCTGTTGAATGTTATTTCTGTGCTGTCAAATGCCTTGATATCAATATTGGATTCCAAGACTGTATCTGTCAGTGTAAGCACACCATTGTCCTCAACAGTTATGGTGATTGGATAATTGTTCAGTGTTTCCATATTAACTGAGTTCATTGTCAGTTCTCCGTTGTTCCTGACAATTATCTCGAATGGAGCACCGCCAGAATAGGTCATTAGGAAATCATAGTTTGAAAGCGTCAGTTGACCAGAATCCTCCACAATGATAAAGTCAGCAATTGAAAGGGTAGAGCCTTCCTCGCCGCCGTCCATGTCAACAATCTCAGAATCACGAACTATCAATCCAGGTGAACCGAAAGGTCTTGGCAATTCCAGGTCTGAAAGCTGTAGGTCGCGCACAATAAGATTATCCTCTGGCAAATTGTTCGGGTATGGTGTGAAGTCGCCTGTTATGTATGCATAATAATCAGTGGTGTCGGTGTAGTTCACATCAATGTGATAATTTCCAACATGGTCTCCGTTTGGATAGCATGACGCATTAATATACTCAGTCAATAGTGGAATCATTACCTTTCCGTCACTGCCAGTGATATTGAAGTTTGTTTCATCAACGCCGTACATCCTCTCCATGTATGCTATGATTCTCTCCTTGGAGTAGTTCGTGTCCGCGTCACTGAGATCATTGATATCACTTGTTATGTTGACCACGTCCGGGTTTGCGTAGTCGAATGTGCTGTTGAAGTAAGCGCCCTCGACTGCCATTCCGTACTTGTCAACCACCTGGGCACCCAGCCACTTGTAATTGTATATCTGGCTACCAGCTTCTACCAGGAATGGTGAGTAAATCTCATAGCGTGTATCCCAATCTGGAATCTCAGCAAAGTCCTCAAGACCAGTTAATCCACCCTCATCCTCGGAGTATGACATATTGTATAGATACATATTTGAGTTTCCAGTTAGATTGAAGGAATTGTGGAATGAGAAATCACTTTCAGATGAAAGCCAGTCAACTCCAACATAACTGTTTATAATGCTCATATTTGTATTGTCAACCATTATCTGGGTTGGGTATGAGGAATACACAATTTGAAGATTTACTATAAGTTCAATCAAATCATAGAATACAGTACCAGCTGCATTGGGATCTGTATTTATGAATCTAAGATCCAATGTTTCTATATCCGATATTGACGGAGTGGGTGCCAATGGTACAGATAGATTTTCAGCCATTTGGATGTTATTTTCAAGTAAAAATAAATCTGCGTAAATTCCACTATCCAGGCGCCATTCTAAGTAGTCTGTTCCGTTATATCCTGAGACACCATTGAATGAAGTGTTGTAAAAGGTATGAACCTGGACAGAATTAACTTGGTAATTTACATCATCATACCCAGTAGTGTCAAATGAATAAACTTCAAGGGTTTGAGCACTTAGACCAGCCCAAACTTCCATGTATGTTAGATTGTATGTGGTTATATCTTCAACATCCCCTGCGGGGGCAGGTGACGTGGCCGCTGCCGAAGGTAAAAAGTGAACGTCAAAAGCAACTGGCTGTATTAAATTCTCATCTTCATAAAGCTCATCAATTCTTGAATCTGCGATTGTTACATTCTCACAGTCTGTGAAGCTCATGATTGGAGCATCATTCAAGTCATCATGGTTCACTAAATTGATATCATAGGGGGATGCAGTCCACCATTCCTCGTCCACAGCATTGATGAATGTGGGGAAGTTTGATGCCCATTCTGTGTATACCATATCCTCTGGGTACACACTGGTTATCCATGAATCATTAATGTAGGCCCTTGTATCTGTAACATTCAGCCATCCAGGGAATGCCAAGGCAGAATTCCTGGTCATTGTCAAGTTGGCCTGGTCCAGGTTCATGGAGAATACTGGATCCCAAGCAACAAGCTCGGTTGCTGCGGTTGTAATTGTGGAATTCTCCATTATCAGAATTCCATCGGCATTTACATTTATGGAATAATCTGTACTGGCATCCTGAAGAAAGTTCAATGTAGTGTTCACAATCCTCAATGTTCCTCCGCTGTTGATGGTAATGGAATAGTCTACATCATAGACTCCAGCATCAATCAACTCAAATTCATCAGTTATTACTGCAGGCACGAATAAAGGCACTGGGTTGGACGGAT
>DAOVXH010000101.1 GCA_030636255.1 Methanomassiliicoccales archaeon | reverse complement strand
CTCGCAGCAATTTCAAGTATTTCGTCCATGGATATTTCGCAGTGAGGACCGTTCTTTGCACGCTGGGCCATATCTGAACCGTACCAGCCAATTTGCAGTATCATTAGATCGCAATCATGAAATCTTTCATCCTCCGGGAACGGAGTGATGTCACATGGTGCATATATCAGCTTTTTACCTTCTGAGGAGAATATGTAAACAGTAGAATGTGTAATACTTCGATGCAAGGATTTCATTACCACTGGTTCAATTAAAATATTGCCGCATTTAACTTCATTTCCAAGCTCATGAACATCTGCAATGCCAATAAAACCCCAGAAATCAAAGAAAGCTCCAAAACGCTCCATTATCTCGTTATAAACAATGCCAGGCATGTAAACCTCTGTCTTGTGCTTGGCAACCATTCGCCATTCCATGTTCTCGGCCCATTGGGTGTTCATTATCTCCAGTATCCTTGCTCCAAGGGTATGGTCCGGGTGCCAGTGCGTGAAAAATAGATGGTCTAATCTCTGAATTTTGGCATTTTCCAGTTCCGCAGCAATCTCTTCAGGGGTGTCAAATAGAATATTCTCATCATGAATGAACATTGAACAGCCTAGTCTCTGGGTACCATCTTCTCTGGCTTCCTGGCATACAGCACAATGACATCCTGGCCTGGGAGTTCTGCGGAATCCTCCTGAGCCTGTAATGGTTAGCCTCATCAGGGCTGGATAAACATCATGGAATTAAGGCTTTCCACTGGTTAATGCCACAGGGTTATGGTTATGGTTCCTCTATAAACTCCTTCAGGAAGACCGGCTGGCACAGTTATCCACCAGTATACCTCAGTAACTTCGAATGCCCCGGCTGCCGAGAAATCGGAATGAGTGGGGCCTGCCATTTCAGTACCATGATTGGTTGGATTAACTGGAGCTCCTGCAATCCACCATATATGCAGATCATCCCCTGGCCCAACAAAGGGAGTTGGGAATGTGTGAATTTCTGAATTTGTTATATCTGCATCGACATGTGTGTTCTGAACCTTGACATCTGAAGCATCAATCCAATTTGGAGATGCTGGATTTCCATCCTTGTAAATATTTGGTACTGATACATTCAGAGTATAGGGAGCATTTGTGGAATAGTATATCCTGCTGGGTGTTGATAGTGCATAATCTGTTACACCAGGTGGAACACTGCCTCCAGGGCTTCCAATAACACTTACCGAAGCATATTCATTGATTCCAAATTCTCCATAACTCACATTCTTTATTGTGGACGATGGAATGTATGCCATTGCCCGGAAGTCCCAGCTATCTGCATTCAGGAGTGAATTAACATCCCATGGTGTTGCAGATGGACCCATTAGAAGATCACTGCCAGCAACAGCTGTGAGTTTTTCAAATGTTATATTGAGATAAATCTGATTATAGCTTCCATCTACTCCATAGCTGGCAGGGTCTACCCAGTAATCAAGAGCAAATTCCGGTCCTCCTGCTCCAGGTACTGGATAATTAAGAGAGGCTGTATTTGTATTGGTTTGAAAGCTGACATTAAACTGCCTGGTCCTGAATTCATCACTTGTCCAAGATGGGTCCCCAGGAACTGATGCAGCACCCAAATTAATGCCACCATCATACCATGCCATAAGATCAATTTGGAAGGTGGGGTCAGACCATTGGTCAACTCCGCCAATGGTGTAATTTGCCTCAATGAAGAACGTGTAGGTTGTATCTGCATCCAATGGTTTGTTCAGGACACTGGCTTTAGTGCCATCACTCTGTTTCCACATGTTCATGGTTATAATATGGGGTTGGTCCGCGTTTATGGTGAGTTCACCACTCTCGTCCTTTTCCTCTATATTGACCCTTATGTCGCCAGTAGAGGATGGTATAAACAACCATTTAGGACTGGAAGGCGGTTTCATTGCGCAGGTCATAAATGGGGTAAAAATAACTCCTGTTCCATATTCCTCAATAAGCTGTGGATTGGAATCATAAAACCTCCAGTAAGTACCTTCAAAGTTCACTCCCTGGGACCCAACAATTCCTGCCTCATTGTAACCATCAGTATCCCAGGAAACATCCCTGGCAGTTCCAAAGGTGGTATTGATAACAGAATACCCAAGAGTTCCATTGCCATAATAGTCATATGGCTGGACCTTGTAAACCATATCTTCGCCTACAGCCAGGCCATAATCATAGACTTGATTCCAGGCTATGCTGTATAGAATTTTGTCTACTATTGGCAGATAATTGAACGCATAGGCCTGGGCAGTGCCACTGTCCAATGGAGCTGCATCAGTGTACCACATGGTGACCATACTGTCCGTGTTCCTCTCTCCAGCAAAGTAAAATCTCCTGTCATTCTCATTGAAATCCAAACTAAAGAAATCATAGTCTGAAATTACTGTAGCTCCAGAGGTGATAGAATACCAGCTTTCACTGAGATAATCATAATACTGCATATCATTGCCCCCTCGACTAACAAACAGTGGATTGCCCAGATGGTCGCAGGAAACATCCTGGAACACATTAGAAGTTCCAAGGGATTGTAAGGTCAATCCTTCACTGGGTACCACCCTATATGCTGTGGGGGGAAAACTACCTGGATAATCGCCACAAACCCACCAGACATCCTGATATTCGAAAGATGCAGGATCCCAGGCAGTGGAACCAGGCTCGAACCATTCCAATGCCCTTGCCCAAAAATCGTCAGTATAGGGTTGAGTCATAACCTCAAAGGGGAAGCCCATGAACATGGATTTGAAATTTCCTTCGTCATAATAAACTCCACCATTATATGAGGACATCATATCTTCAACTATCTCCACACCATTTGTTGCGAACATCGGATTGATTTCATCACAAGCATTCGGTTTGGAGCCGCCCCAGTCATATTTATTCCAATCATACCAGGCCGGGCCAAAGCCATCGAAAACCTCGTCGCCGCCCCAACCTTGCACATAATCTTCATAACTTGACCACTGATTGTTCATATCATTTATGCCAAATACATCATAGGCGAAATCTCCAGGGTTGTAGAAACCACCGCCGGAACTCCAGTCAGACCAGTAGATATTTGAAAGGAAGAAATTACCACCTAAGCCAAGATAACCTGTTACCTGGTTTTCATCAACACTGTTGAATGCGTCGCCATTGCCAGCAGCACCCTGCATGTCCCTTGAGGGCACCCAGACAACCAGGTCATATCCCATCAGATTTCCAGAAACTGGTTTGGTATTAGATGGATAAACATCCCATATGGTCACATCCCAGGAATTGTTAGTGAGTGCCCAATCATAGGCGTCTGCAAGTCCATCTTCATGATAATCAGCATCCACAATAAGAACACTGGATTGTCTGGTTGGTCCCTGGGAGCCAGGCATGAACCATTCCAGTGTATTTTCCATTATATCTTCTCTTGCACTGTTAGATGAGATAGCCTCGAATGGGAATCCAAAGAAAGTTGATTTGAAATCACCCTGGTCATATCTTATACCCATGGGATAGTAAGAAACCATACCAGAATCGGTTCCAAAGAAACATATTTCTCCATTGCTGGGGAAGAGATACTCATTTTCATCTGGTGAGCCGCCCCAGCCATTTATCCACCAATCAAGCCATTGTGTTCCAATACCATCGTAGACTGCGTCATTCACAGTCTCATTGATATATTCATCGTACATGGACCACGGATCGGTTATATGGTTTATACCGAAATAGTCATATGCAAAATCTCCGGGAGTATAAGCATAACTGCCAGCATCAGTGTAATCTGTGTAATAGATATTAGAAAGCATGAAATTGCCGCCAGCAGCCAGATATTGGGCTATTTCATTTTCATCAGCTGTGTTGAATGCATCGCCAGGGCCAATATTTCCATCCATGTTCATCCTGGTTGGCACCCATATCACCACATCATAATCAACCATATCAGCGAATCTTGGCTTTGCAGCTGGAGGGCTGGGATACGAATCCCAGACTGTTACATCTGCATTGCAGGATGCAAGGGCAGATTGGTAAGCGCCGACAATTTGTCCTTCCTCATTGTAGTCTGCATCCACCAGAAGTACACTGGGAGTCGGAATCACGCGCTCATTGGAATATTCAACGCCATTCAGAGACTGGAGGCCGTAAAAATTAGTCAGTGGGAAATAAGTGTCATTGTCAGGGAAGTAAGCATAGGCATTCTGACCATTGCCTATTTCATGTCCAGCAACAACGGCCATGGTTCCATCATCATTCCAGGCAACATCATAGGAGGAGAATCCACCTATCAGCCCAGTTCCTGAAAGATTATTGATAAACGCCCCCTGGGCATTATCACTAATAATATTTCCAAAACCAATGCTCACCATTGTAATGACCACAATAGTCACTGACAATTTTTTTAAATTCACGCTTATTCCTCCCGGATAAACTCTGCTAAAGCAGATTGTTCTAATACTGATATTTGGTGTAAGCTTTCAAGGTTATTTATACATTGCTATACAGTTATCAGTGATTTATCTCAATAATATCAAAAATGATAATCAGATTGAAGTATTTCAAACATCAACTACCAATGCTTACTGTGATTGTTGCCCAGTATACACCTTCTGCCACTATGATATATCCTTGAATGAGGGCTCCCCAACCCTGAAGGGGGGGGTATCCCTCTCTGTTCACCTGCTGGGCGACATTGAATAGAAATGTAGAAAAAGTCACCCAGTTATGTTCACTGCTAGAGAGGGATAACCCGGGGAGTCCTTTGATTAAACGATTCATCGCCCAGTATCCGCAAATCTTAAGATTGCGGTATTAGGGCGAGACATGTTTAATAATAACTGAGACCCTAGACCCATGCAATTACAAAGTACCATATTCACTTTTCACATCACTATCGCTTCTTTGCTTGTAATCCTCTTCTTGGTCATAGTCATCTTCCGGAGGAAGCTCTTCAGGGGCACGCTGAACCGGTGCTGGCTCCTTTTTATCTCCATGAATCGGCAGATGGCAGATAGGGCACTTTGTAGCTCCACTGATACAATTATGGCAGAGATATGCACCACAAGAATGACGCATAACAGACAAATGGCCGTGGGGCTGGCAATGATGTCTTGCCATTCCTGGGTCTGCTCCGTGGGAATCTACCTGGGGAGCCGGTGCGGGCTGTTCTGACTGCTGAGCCAGAGGTTCCTGCATGGCCGGTTCTTGCCTTCTAAGTGGCTGTGAACCTGCATATTCATCACTTACCAGGGAACCAATCTCAACCACTGGAGCAACATAGCCTTCTTTCTGGAATGTTGCCAGTAATGATTGTAATTGCTTGGCCTTCATTACCCCTAGACCAAGGGATTCCACAAGTCCGATTATTGTCCGGCGCTCTGGCGGGAGGCTCACTGCCCTGCGAAGTAGATTGTCCAGTTCTGGTGTAGAATTAGGTGGGAAGCTCATATTGTCCACCTGCTGGATATAGCTCAGTACCCGCTTGGCCTTCCACAGTGTGTAATCTGGGAAATTTGAAGCAATATCTGACAAACGAAGCTTGGTCTTCTGGTTTGATGTGCCGCTGCCAATGGACCTGATAAGAACATCCCTGGAAGCATCTTCCAGCTCCTGGGCCTCATTCTCGCTGAGTGTCTGAATTGAAATGGTATCCATCTGATTTAGGAAATTGAACACTGCCTCAAGATTTGCATATGGAACCCCTGCATCTCTGAATGCCTCCTCCCTGGAAACTGGTCGGCTCCGCTCAAATTCAAGGCGCAGTATGGCCCTGGCGAACTTTTCTATTTCCATTGCTTCAACTTTTTCATTGGACAGCCGCAGACCATCCTGGGCAGAATCAAAGTTAGGATCTATTTCCAGGGCACGCTGGAAACATCTCAGGGCATTGTCCTGACGTCCCATTTCCAGAAGCGCAAGTCCCTTGCTGTTCCAGGCGAACTTATCATCCGGGTCAAGGCCGATTGCCATGTCATAGCATTTCAGGGCATTCTCGAAGTCCCTGAGCTTTTCATGGGAGAATCCCTGATTATACCAGGCCTCCTTGTCCTCCGGGTTAACAGCTAACAATCTTTCGAACATTTCCACGGCCTCCCTGTGCTCACCGGTCTTGGAAAGCAGCAGAGCATAGCTCATTAGAAGTTCCGTGTCCTCGCCAATGTTCATGGCCTCCTTGTACCAGTATCTGGCATCTGTGAGGTTTTCCATTGCTTCATAGACCTTGGCCTTGGCAACTATTACATCCTTGTTCTTGGGATTCATTTGCATAGCATTGTTCAGATGACGAAGTGCACCATCATAGTCCTTCATCTCCAATTTGAGGATTCCTATATTGGTAAGGGTCTTCATATTGCCTGAGTCCAGCCCAAGGGCCCTGTCAAAGTCTGCAGATGCCTCGTCAAACCTGCCCTCAGCCATGAGAGATTTTGCTCTGTAATTTAGTATCTTGACATCATCTGGATTAATGGCCAGTATCTCGGAGAAGCTTCTGATTGCCTCGTCATAGCGCTCCAGGTTATGCAATGCTTTTCCCTTGCGGTAAAGTGCATT
>DAOVXH010000208.1 GCA_030636255.1 Methanomassiliicoccales archaeon | reverse complement strand
TCAACATATTTGAAGACAATTTGATCATTATCCTCAAGTTTTTGATAGAATTCTTCAGCCTTTTCAGCAGGGAAAAGTAATTTTCCTTCTGCATGTGCCGAAGGAATCAACAGCTTCTGGCCTTCTTTTAATTTAGATGTAAATATACAATTAAATTTATTTTCATACTTCAATATAGTTGGCCGACATTCGAACCTTGAAGACTCATTTGTAGAAAGAACTGCTTGCGGAACCTGACTCATTGTGCCATCAAACCCAGGAAGGAATCCCATCTCCACCAAAACTTGAAAACCATTGCAGACACCCAGGACCGCTCTACCCTCTTTAATAAATTCAGTTAATTGGCCTGAAAGTTTACTTTTCATACGTGCTGCCCAGATTGCTCCGGCCCTGACATAATCTCCAGAGGAAAATCCTCCGGGAATGAATATGACCTGATAATCCATGACGCTTCGTTTTTCATGCTCATGAACGTCCTGGCCAGTTAATTGTTTCAGATGCACCATCTCTGGTTTTGCACCCAATCTCTCGAATGCTTGGTAAGACTCGGTCTCGCAGTTAGTGCCCTCGATTCTCAGGATGGCGACTTTTACGTCCTCAATTTTCATTATTCGTCACCTCCCATTGCATGCCAGATAGTATTTTTCCAGGCATTTTCAATCTCTGAAACTTCCAGTTCCAGAAGTTGGCTTTCATTGTCAATTATTGTCAGCTTATCTCCGCCAGTCTCGCCTATTTTTAATAATGTCAGCTCACCGAAAAGGCTCTCGAACATTGGAGCTTTTGCAGGTTCAATTTCAACCAGCCATCTGGTATTGGATTCTGAAAATAGCTTGGTATCTCCACGGAGTTCACCCATGTCCCCAAGGTCTATGTCTGCGCCAATCTGGCCGCCTATACACATCTCGGAAATAGCAATACTAATACCACCATCAGAAAGGTCATGGCATGATTTTACAAATCCCTCGGCCATTGCTGAGAGCATGGCATCCATGCTGGCCTTGAGAATGTCAATATCAACGTCTGGAACTTTTGGACTGCAGTTTTCTTTTATCCTATAATAAGCCGAGCCGCCCATCTCCGGGCCAGTTGCACCTACCAGGTAGAGTGTATTGCCTTCAGCTTTCAGGTCGGTGGTAATTGCCTGGCGCACATCCTCTATGATTCCAACTCCCAGTATTGTGGCAGTTGGCAGAATTGAACCTGCCTCTGTCTCATTGTAGAAGCTCACATTGCCGCTTGGTGTGGGAATGTTCAGAAATTCAGCTATTTCACCAATTCCACGAACTGTTTCATGGAACTCTCCCAGCCTTTCTGGTATCTCTGGATTTCCATAGTTCAGACAATTTGAAAATGAATGTGGTCTTGAGCCAACAGCTACCAGATTTCTGCACATTTCGTCAATAACTCCCTTTCCGCCGCGATATGGGTCCACTGCTGTTGACCATGGATTAACTGCAGTTGTAATGGCAAGTCCTTTCCAGCTTTCCTCAACTGGCTTTAGAACCGAAGCATCACCATGACTGGCATGGCCCAGTATTCCCTGCAATGGTCTAAGTATTGTTGAACCGCGAACCTCATGGTCGTACTGGTGTATTACCCAATCCCGGGAGCAAATGTTCTGGTCTGCCAGAAGGTCAAGAAGCATGGCAGAGTAATCTGTCATTTCCTCTGGAGGATTTTCTACACATCGCTCTTCTGGCTTCTTCACTGTTCTTGGGCGGCAGTACTCTGGCCCACCGGTTAAAAATTCCAGCTCCATATCTAATATCTTAACACCGTCAAAGAATACTCTGGCAACTTGTTCCGGGATAACCTTGCCAACTATTGTGGCTGGAACATCATTGAACTTGAAAACATGTAATACCTCGTCTAAATTCTCATCTGTAACAGCCAGCATCATCCTTTCCTGGCTCTCGGAGACCCATATCTCCCAGGGCAAAAGGCCTTCTTCCTTGGTTGGAACACGGTCAAGCTGCACCTCAACACCGAACCCGGCAGCATATGCCAGTTCCCCGCAAACGCAAGAGAGACCGCCACCTCCAAGGTCCTTCATTCCTGTGATTAATTTCCGTCTGGCAACTTCCAGAACTCCGTGGATAACAGGTTCTTTCATTATTGGATCGCCAAGCTGAACCGCGCCTCTGGAATCTTCCTCAGAATCCTCAGTGAGAACAGCAGAAGCAAATGTAACTCCATGAATTCCATCACGGCCAGTAGCTCCTCCAACCAGTACAAGGTTGTCCCCCACTCCGCCAACAGCGTTCTTGTAGAGATGCTCTTTTCTGGCAATGCCAACGCATCCTACGTTCACCAGGCAATTCCCTGTATATGAATCATCAAAGAATACTCCGCCTGAAAGAGTTGGCACACCTATTCGATTGCCATAGTCCCGGATTCCGGAAACCACGCCGTCAAAGAGATAGCGAGGATGTTTTGTGCCTTTTGGTAATGCCTCTATTGGGGTATCCAGCTTGCCAAAGAACAGAGGGTCAATAAGTGCTATTGGCTGGCAT
>DAOVXH010000027.1 GCA_030636255.1 Methanomassiliicoccales archaeon | reverse complement strand
TTTTCGCCCTGCACTGAAGTTACAATTTTGGCATTTGGAGCAATGGCCAGCATCTTTGATATGCAGCCGGAATGATCCATCTCAACATGATTGGAAACTATAATGTCAATCTTAGAAGGATCTATGATGGCTTTTATTCGAGCCAGCATTTCATCAAACATGTAATGCTTTACTGTATCTACCAATACAATTTTTTCATCTACTATTAGATAAGCATTATATGTTGAGCCACGGGGTGTCATGTAGCCGTGGAAATTTCGAAGGTTCCAGTCAATACCTCCAACCCAATATATTCCCGGTTTCAGTTCCACTTTTTTCATTTCACCTACTCCTTTTCAAAGTATTTTTTCATTGCCCCACATAATGGGCAGCGCCATTCTTCAGATAAATCTTCGAATGCTGTTCCGGGTTTTACATCAGCATCTGGGTCTCCTATTTCTGGGTCATAAATATATCCGCAAACCGTGCACTTGTACTTGTCCATTTAATCATCTCCGTTTTTCAATTTCTTAAGGCAACTTGCACAAACTCCTTTGAAGTAGCCATGAACCTCATCAATCCTATGTCCCCCCGCTTCAACTTTCTTGGCATTTGGGCATTCAATATCTATGTCAATTATGCTGCCACAGGTCTTGCACAGGAAATGGTGATGCTGATTAATATTACTATCGAATCTTAATTCTGAACCCGAGATTGTAAGGGAGTAAACAAGTCCATGCTCGCCCAGGTGTTGAAGGGTATTGTAAACTGTTGTTTTGGAAAGTGAAGGATTGGATTTCTTAAGTTCAGAATATATTATGTCTGCTGTAGGATGTACCTTATGCATATCCAGATAACGAAGAATTTCCAGACGCTGAGGGGTCACCTTTAGGCCATGTTCCTTCAGAATTTGCACATATTTATCCATCTTCCTACCTCCCTAGATTGTAATCGTTACAACATAACAGTTGAAACAAACAAAGTATTTAAAAGATTACCCGATTAACTTCAGATAATGGTAGAATTGCTAAAGATTCCATGGGATTGTGAAGGCATACTCAAGGAAAGGCCAAACAGGTTCCTGGCTATTGTAGATATTGAACAGGATGGTATTATTCTAAAGGAGCAAAAAGTCCATGTTAGAGATCCTGGCCGGCTGAAGGAGCTTTTGTTCCCGGGAAACAAAGTTCTTGTACGTCACAGAACAGGTGAAAATCGCAAAACCCAATGGGAAATTATTGCAGCCTGGGACAATGACTGGGTGCTGATTAATTCGGGCTATCACCGGGCAATATCTGAAGCTATTCTTGGGAATTCAAAAATCTCACCTTTCGGAAAGCTGGATGGGCTGAAAGCTGAAGTTACAGTAGGACATAGCCGCCTTGATTTCATGCTGGAGAAAGATGGCAGTCAGATTGCCCTGGAAATCAAAGGATGCACCCTTGAGATTGATAATATTGCACTATTTCCTGATGCGCCTACGGAGCGAGGGGCAAGGCATGTGCAGACTCTCATGGACATTGTTTCTGAAGGCAAAAAAGCTGCAATGATGATTCTCGTGCTCAGGCCAGGAGCAAAATGCTTCAAGCCCAATGAAATAACTGACCCGAAATTTGCAGATGTGTTCTGGAAAGCCAGAAAGACTGGTGTTGAAATTCATCCAGTGAAGCTAAGCTATGAGAATGGTGCTATTCTATTTCATGGACTAATTCCAGTTTGCGAAATATTGCCATGCAACGGAATTCATTAGAGCTAAAAGAGGCTCATACCTTCTTTTCCTTTATTTTGAGTATCTTCTCCAACTGTTCTATTGTGTCCAATCTGGACTGAATCTTCTCGGTGCCAATGGAATCCTCCACCTTCTGAAACTCCTCCATTAGCAGGGAAATATCATCCTCTGTAAGATATCGCTGGGTGAACGGAAGAAATACATCCTCCTCCCTGGCAGCATGAAATCGTATCAATGGAAGGAATCTGGCAATGATGTTTCTTAACTTGATGACAGATTTACGATTATCAATATCATACTTTCTTGTAGCTTCCTGCATGTCTAGAAGAAGTTCCTTAATTATTTCGTGCTCTCTCATTATCTGTGTCAGCGAGGAACGAGAATACAGTTGTGTAGTTTTTCCGTGAATGTTCTTTGCCCTTTCCACAAATACGTCTATGTAAACATATTCCTTGCTTTCGTGAAGATCCCAGGTCAGCATGAATACTGATGAAGTTGTCCATTTTAGCAATTTCTTGGGCAGGGGCATTCCCTCTCCCAGCATATTTGATACCATTTCAAGAACACCAGTTATCTTGTGGATAAGCACATGTTCTTCATTGAGCACTGCAACGGGCTCAATCTCCTTATCCTTCAAATCATGAACGCAGGGTATCTTGTTTACCTTGGTTTCAAGCACCCGTTTTGCTACATTGACTCTGGACAAGACTATGTCTTCTGAGTAGGGTTTCAGGATAAAATCATCAACCCCTGCATCCAGGCCTTCAACCATATTGCGCTTCTTTGTCTTTCCAGAGGTAAGTATCAGATATGAAATATGACTGGTTTTGAGATTAAAATCTCTGATTCTGTGGCATAAATCCACACCATTAAGTTTTGGCATTGACCAATCTATGAATGCCACCTTGATATCATTCTCCTGATAAATAGTCAGAGCTTCCACACCATCCTTTGCAATGAGAACCTCATATCCCTTTTTCGCAAGCATTTTTTCCAGCTGGTCCCTGGATTTTTTGTAGTCATCTGCTACTAGTATTTTCATTTTTTACCTCCCATTTGTTCTCAAAATTTTAATAGGTTAGGGCTATTATATTAAGTCCTTCCCTATTTTGACGTTTTTGATATTGTTTCATTTTTTCAGATTACTGGCAATGTAATTTCTAACATTGCATTTACACAAAAATATTTCACCATATGAATAGGCCCTGGGGCAGCCTAATGGATTGTCTTCCTTACATTCTAAAAGTTTACTGTCACCATAAGGTTCAGCATGACAAAGAATTTTGAACCTAGATTCAAAGCATGGAAAGCCATCAATGCATTCGACCTGGTCCATTATGGCTTTTATTTCTGATTCATTTAATCTATAATATTGTTTCTTGATTTCTTTGCCACCCATTGGTTTAACCTTTCTATAAATCTCCCACCCTGCTGCGGTCCTTTAACTCGCCCACTTTTCCTTTGTTCCATCCCTGGACCTTGCTGAAATAGCCAGTAACCCGTGTCATATGCTCTATGTTCCTGCCTTGATGGGTAGCAACAACCAGGTCTTTCAACTCCATCTGAGATATTACATCATTTGTGAAATGTGTCTCTGTGTCGTATGTCTTGTTCTTCACATAGAGGCCATCCTTCCCGTCCATTGGAGCATCTGCCATATCAAAATGGTCTGTTTCTGAGCTTAAAAACTCAATAAAATCTTGTTTTTCCATTTACATCCCTTCCTGCCTTGAGCAACTGCATATGTCACCTATTACATTTAAATAATCGCCCTATTTTAAATAGAAAAATGTAAGGGGGAGACTATAAATAATTGATGTATATTTATTATATATAGAAAACAAGAGTGTGAAACTATGAAACTTGATGACAAAGACAGGGCAATCATTTCCATGTATGCAAAGAATCCAGATGTCTCCCAGGAAGAAATAGGAGATGCCATCGAACTTAGTCAGCCATCTGTAGCTGCAAGAGTGAGAAAGCTGAAAGAGGGAGGGGCTATTGAGACACAAACTGGTGTGAACCCTTTGAAGATGGGGCTTTCCATGGCCAAGGTTGATATTTCAACAAACAATGCCAGGGAAATTCTTGACTTGTTCAAAAACTGTCCCTATTTTGCCAATGGCTTCACAATCTCTGGAAATCACAATCTCTGTCTCATGTTTGTTGGTGAAAATATTTCCACCCTGGAGACAATAGTTAACTCACATATCAGGGCAAACCCCTCAGTAACTGGTGTTCAATTTAATATAATAATTAATTCTGAAAAAGATGTGGTTATTCCAACTATTCTGAGTCCAGACATTAGAGATGAATCACCTTGCGGCCTGTCAAAGGACTGTGAGGAGTGCAAGACCTTTCATGAGAAGAGATGCATGGGCTGCCCGAACACTGGAAATTATCAGGGCTGGCTTTATTAGGTTATCTTTTTAGATAAACGGTTCGGGACTGTAGAAACTCCTCAAGGCCAGCTCTGCCAAGCTCCCTGCCTATTCCACTCTGCTTCCAGCCGCCGAAGGGTGCAGAATGCTCAACCAGCATATGAGAATTGACCCAGGCTGTACCGCATTCCAATCTTTCTGCAAGTTTCATTCCTATTTCGATATTTTCAGTCCATATTGAGCCACCTAGGCCGTAGCCTGTTCCACTGGCTCGGGAAATGGCATCATCAATATCCGAGTAAGTTAAGATGGGAATCACAGGGCCAAATTGTTCCTGTTTCACCAGTGCAAAAGAGTCGTCCAGGTCTGTAATAACTGTGGGTTGGAAAAAGTAGCCAGTGCCTGAAATTATATCGCCGCCACATACAATTGTTGCACCCCTAGTTCTGGCATCCTCCACCAGCTTCTCAACCTTCTGAAGTTGGCGTTCATTGTTTATTGGTCCCATTTGAATGCCTGGCTCAAGACCGTTTCCGATTTTTAGAGATTGGGCCATCTCCCTGAATCGCCTGATTAGCTCAGGTGCAAGGTCCTCATGAACATAAATTCGTTTGATGGCAACACATATCTGGCCAGCATTGAAGAAGCAGCCCCAGAATATGCTTCCGAACCGTTTTTCAATGTCACAGTCTGGCAGTATTATGGCAGGGTCATTGCCACCCATCTCCAGTGTTATTTTCTGGAAGTTTTTTCCAGCATTATTCAGGATATTTTTGCCTGCTGCCTGGGAGCCAGTGAATGAAATTCTAGCTATGCCAGGATGAGATACCAGGTATTGGCCTTCAATATCACCGCCAGGAAGTGCCTGGACAAGGTTTCCTGGCAAATGTTGACTCATGATTTCAAGGCATTTCATAACTGCCAATGGAGCATACTGGGACGGCTTCACAATGGCAGAATTTCCTGCCAATAAGCACGGTGCCAGCTTCCAGCCCAATAGCCCCACAGGATAGTTCCATGGCAGTATCAAACCGCAAACACCATAAGGTTCCTGGCTGACTGTTATAAGGGCATTATCATCGTCCCTGATTGTTTCCTGCTCAATGGGCATATTTGCATACAGGCGGAACACACTGGCTATTGCCCCAATTTCCCTAATAGATTCATGGAGTGGCTTGCCCTGCTCCATTGTTAAAAGCCTTGCTAATTTATCTTTCTTGGAATCAATGGAATCTGCTATTTTTATAAGAATTATCTGGCGCTGGGACAGAGGGGTGTTTTTCCAGACTTTGAAGGCCTTGGCAGATTCTGAAATCATAATATCAATTTCAGAACTTTCTGGTACTGGAATTGTTGAAATTAATTCCAGTGTTGCAGGATTTATTATTAGTATCTCTGGCATGGTATCAGATTTTCCTTGAAAATTATTTTTTCCACAGGACAACGGTGTTTCCCCGAACATCAATTAGTTCTGCATTGCAGCGCTCTGCAAGCTCGCTGGCTATGGCCTTTGTTTCCTCTCTTCTGGTGCCTAATAGCTTTACCTTGACTGCGTCCTTTTTCTTTATCTGGGCCTTGATCTCGTCTATAAGGGCCTGGGTCACACCAGACTTGCCCATCCTGATTGTTGCGTCCAGGTTGACTGCTACCTTTTTCTTTTCTTTCAGGGTCTTGTCCATTTTACTTACCACCTAACGGGATGCGGTAATACGAACCGCATTTAAGACATTGCCTTGTGAGCCTGCCACCTGTCATACGTATCCTGGAATTTCTGGATGGCACAAGATAGCTCATACATTTTTTGCAGAATTTTATATTGAATCCACGGGGCATCTTGGACTGATATCGCATGCCTATTTTCCTGGCCAAGAAAGCATATCTGTCAGCAAGCTCCAGATCTCCAGCAAGGGCCTGTGTCTCTGCATGGGCCAGCAAGATTGCTATTCTCTCCTTTGCAATACGTTGGCGATTGGCCTTCTTTTTTCCAAATCTCCTGGCTTTCTTGCGACTCATTGATTGGGGATATTGCTCAGGGTAAATAATACTAATTATCTCAACAAATTAGAATAGATGGCCAGTAATTTTTTTTCCTGGGCTAGCCAGTTATATTGATTCTCAAAGGCCATTCTTCCTGCCTTTGCGCATTTGGAATATAATTCAGCATCATCCAGCAATTTTGAAATCACCTGAAGCGCGGTTTTGCCATCATAGTCTGCCGTAAGGCCAGAATTGGTTCTTTCAACTACCTGGCCAGCATAGGTTCCTTTGGACACAACAATAGGCCGACCGGCGCCCATGGACTCGAAAAGCTTGTTAGGTGCACCCAGCCGATTATTCTTCAGTGCCGGGTCATATGTTGCAAAAAGCACATGAGCTAATTCATTGTATGCTGGCACTTCCTTGGGAGGCACCCTGCCAAGGAACAGCAATCTACCTTTACTGGAATCAGCCAGTTTTTTTATTTCCGCCTCCAGAGAACCATAACCACCGTAGATTAGGACAAAATTATTATGACTGGCTATATGTGTTTTAGCCAGCTCCAGAAGCTGTCTGTTTGGCTCCAACACGCCGATATAAATGGCTGTTTTCCTGTCCTTCAAACTCAGCTTTTTTTCCAGAACATCAACATCCAACATATTGACTGGCTCATCTTGGCGGCAGTTCATTATCACATGTGTGTTCCTGGCCCCGAAGTTCTTGAAGACATCTTCCAGCTTCTCATTGACAGTTATCAGGGCATCTGGTTTTTTCACCATTCTTTTCTCATATGAACGAAGTAAACTAACCATGAAGCCAGATAGTCTTTCCCCGGCCATCTCATGGTATATTTCATGACTGTCATAAATAATGGGTATTTTTCTTTTTTTGGCTTCCTTGATTGCCGGAGCCAATGTATCCAGGTCATGGGCATGAATTATATCGAATTTCATGGTTAACATTTCCTGCCTGGCTTCCTTCCAGAACTTGCGGATTGTTTTTAAAAATATCTTGGCATTGTCAAAGCTGGATTTTGGGCCAATGCGTTTTATGTTAATACCATCAATTGTTTCTGATTTTGGATGCTTCTGCTCCCTGTCCCAGCATAGAATTGTTACCTTGTATCCTGCCTTGATTAAACTCCTGGCCTCCTTGTGTACCCTGGGGTCTGGCCTGAATGGATTTGAAAGCAGCATTAGAACATGAACCATGCTTCGCCAATTATCAAAGACCTTATAAACATTATGGGAGATTGAGGTTCAATGTACATCATCCTGACAGGAACTCCTGGAACCGGCAAAACTACAGTCGCAAAGATACTGGCCAGCCGAGGATATGCCACAATTACTGTGGAAGAACTGGCAAGGGAACATGGTTGCCTAGAGGAAGTGGATAAAGATTTAGAGGTTGATGTTGATGCACTAGCAAAGGTAATTTCACAACCTGAAGAGCCAATAATCCTAGAAGGTCATCTGGCTCATTTTTTGCCTGGCCAGATGAATATTGTTTTGAGATGTCATCCTGATATTATTCGCACCCGGTTGGAAGCACGTGGATATGATTCCGAAAAGGTTCGGGAAAATGTGGAGGCCGAGGCAATAGATATCATACTTTCCGAGTCAATTAAAAAATGTCTATTTGTTTTTGAAATTGATGCCACTAAACTTCCGCTTGACAAAATCGCAGATTCAATCGAAAGGATTATGAATGGGGAAATAGATGATTACTCACCCGGGAAGGTAGACTGGAGCAAGGTGGTGATGGATTGGTACTAGATGATTACAGAAGCACAGCAGACAAGTTCTTAGTGCCAATGGCCAAGAAGCTCATTAAGGTCAATCCAGACCATATTTCTGCCGTGGCAATAGCCCTGGCATTCCTGGCCGGTGTATTATTTTACTTTTCATCTACTTGGGCATGGCTGCTTATTATTGCCTCCATTGTCATAGCCCTCAGTTCATTAATGGATGCCCTGGACGGAAAAGTCGCAAAACTAGCTGGCAAGGCAAATTTGCGTGGAGATTTCCTGGATCATGTTCTTGACAGATATGCTGATATTTTTCTAATAATTGGTATAACTGTTTCCGGATACTGCCACTGGTTCCTTGGAATTCTTGGGTTGACTGGAGTATTAATGACCAGCTATCTGGGCACCCAAACAATGGCCGTGGGAGTTAAGAGGGATTATGGCGGCATACTGGGGAGAGCAGACCGACTGGTGATGCTAATTTTCGTGCCAATCATAACCTGGTTCTTGCTGTATATATGGAATATTACCGACCTGTTCACAATACCATACCTGGATGTTTCTCTGACGCTCTTCGATTTGATGCTTATCTGGTTCGCGTTTGCAGGACATTATACTGCTATCCAGCGCGGTAGAAGAACCTGGACTATTTTGACTGAGAAATATGGGAAACGCTAATCTTTGTTTTCTGATTGGGGGATTTTCCTTGGGCCTATTATTTATACTGCTGGCTAATTTTTAGTTCACGAATTAATTAACTTTTTTTGTGTCCCGCCACCATCGCCGCTATCCCTGCCGCCACCACCGCCTTCTCCTCTTCCTTATCCTTCTTCTTGTCATCTTTCTCTTCCTCCTTGTTGTCCTTCTTAAGATGAATTATTATCAATAATTATTCTGTAATTTCAGCGTAATTACACTGTAATACGGTAGTAATTAACGAGTGTTAGAAATGTGATTTCTACACAAAGGTGTGATATATATATATCACACCTTTCTATCAAACATATTATCGAAACCTTTATA
This sequence comes from Methanomassiliicoccales archaeon, assembly GCA_030636255.1. Classification (GTDB taxonomy): domain Archaea; phylum Thermoplasmatota; class Thermoplasmata; order SG8-5; family SG8-5; genus JAGLQM01. The sequence continues at coordinate 4,666 of DAOVXH010000027.1, read as the reverse complement.
TTCTGTTTCTCAATGACATACACCAAAGTAGACAAAAAGCGGAACTATGGTGCATAGCAATGAGAAAACTAACGCTTGTTGAAAAATTATCAGAACTCGGTGAGGCCTTCACTATTGAAGACATAAGAAGCAACACGAATATGACTAAGTCTGGTTTGAAAAAGTTTCTATTTAGGTTGGAGAAGCAAGGCTGGATAGAACGCATCGAGAAAGGAAAATACATGAGGATTCCTGTTGAAGCAGAAAAAGGGAAATACACACTGAATCAGTTTGTAATTGCTTCGATGCTGGTGGAGCCCTATTGTATCTCATACTGGAGCGCCCTACATCATTATGGATTCACTGAGCAAATACCTTCCACTGTATTCATCCAAACAACTGCGAGAAAGAAGCACCAGAACATTGAGATTTTTGGAATTAACTATAAGATTATAAGATTAACGCCAGAGAAGTTCTTTGGCCAAAATAAAGAATGGTTCATAAACGACCCTATAATGATAACAGACAAAGAGAAAACAATAGTAGATTGTCTTGACAAACCACAATATTGTGGAGGTATGATTGAAGTTATCAAGGGCATTAGAGAACGAGAGTTCGACCCAAATCTAATATCAAAATATGCGAGTAAAATAAAAAATACTGGGGTCATCAGAAGATTGGGCTTTTTATCAGATTATTATGGCCTTGAACTCAAATTACCAAATATCAACAAAAATATCCGTAACTATCTGCTTCTTGATCCAACAATGCCAGATGAAGGAAAGAAGAACAGTAAGTGGAGACTAACAATCAATTTGAATGAATACGACTTGGAGAATGTTGAATGATAACCGTTACTGAAGTAAGGAAGAAAGCAAGAGAGAAGGGTATTCCAGAATCAACGATTGAACGAGATTATGTTCAGAATTGGTTTTTGAAAGGACTATATTCAAAGGATAGGGGAATGGTTTTCAAGGGAGGAACTGCAATTAAAAAAGTACACATAAATGATTACAGGTTCTCGGATGACCTGGACTTTACAATGCTCAAGGAAGCTGATGATGACTATTTTAGAGAAGTCATTGAAGAAACTATAGGTATCGCCCGAGATGAAGCAGGAATAAACTTTGAAGATAGAATAAAAATTGAACAGAATCTTAATGGCTGGGAAGGAAGCGTATACTTTAGGCTTGTGAGACAAGTGGGTAGCCCCATCAAAATAAAGCTTGACATCTCGAAAATAGATTCAGAAACAATGGTATTGCCTCCTGAAGAAAGGCCTATCTTCCATAACTATTCCGACGATTGTGCAACTAATGTTCAAGTGTATTCATTACAAGAAACAATGGCAGAAAAAGTGAGGGCGTTATTCCAAAGAAGCAGAGGCAGGGACCTGTATGATGTTAACAATCTCTGGGGTGCAGTAGAAAAAGATGGGTTGAAAGAGCTTTTTGGTAAAAAGTGTGAACTCAAAGGTGTAACTCCAGAAGTGAATAAATTTCAGGAACGAAAGGAAATACTCAATAGAGATTGGCAAAGATCTTTAGGCCACCAGATAAGAGAGCTGCCTGATTTTGAACGTGCATTTGAAGGAGCTAAGGCAGTATTCGAAGAACTTGAAATCCCATAATTTCCGATTCTCCTATGGGAAACGCTAGGCAGAATTTTCTGATTCTTTGGGTTCTGGCTTTTTTTTCTGTGGTTTTTTCTTACCCTTTGAACTGTAATAGGTAAGAGGATGATTCATCCATTTTTTATTGCACAGTGAATCTGGATTATAACAAACTCCCTGTGTCTTCATTGTTGCACATTCTGGCGGCAGATATTCTATGCCTGAAGATTTACCGGTTATGTGGTCTATCTGATACCTGGCCAGGTCTGCTTTAAAATCCGGGGACGATGAAAAAACTGCCAAAATCCCCTCATTGGTCATTCCGATGGTGTGCAGGAATGCGGTAATGCCAAACCTTCCCACATGTGGAATGTTCTGACCCTTCTTGCCCATGTCCAAAATCTCTTTCATGCATGGCGGTAATCTCAGGAAACTAACCTTACCATAACTTTCCTTCTCAAACTGGGCCTTGCGCTTTTCAATCTCCACCTTCACAAGTTCAATTGCCGGTGCAAAGGCCTCAATTATGGAATCATTGACTGGCAATGGAAGTTCCTTCATAATATTGGACTTCACTGCATTTTGCATTAGCCTGGCCAGTCTTTTTTGGCCAAGCTCTACTCTACCCTCATCCATGACCTGATTCAAAAGCTTCCATTCCTGGCTTCTCATCTGGCTGCTGTTTTTCAGGTAATCTGAGAAATGAACGCTTATCTCTGTGGTATTGAGCCGCACAATGTCCAGGCCAAGAATATTGGCTGTGTCAATTGCAAAATCAAGGCTTTCATTTTCCAGTCGAGCCTGAACGAGCTGGGCCTCTGCAAGGCTGTATCTTTCCAGCAGGATCTGGTCCTGGCCAACACATGAAACAATAATTCTGGCAACTACATAGGAAAGCAGTTCAACCATTATCTCCAGGTCATTGGTGAATACTTTTTCACTAATCTGGCCATCAACCAGGGCCTCCATTACGCGCCTTCGGCCGGCATCTCTGGCCTGGGCATATGCTCCTGAATTGATTATGTCTCCCAGATTGATTCCATTATCTTTGAGATATTGCGAAGCCTCTGGAAGGAAAGGATACATTGCTAGATACCGCGGTTCCATGGATACCTCAAAAGGACTAGATGATAAAAGGTTTGTGAGGGCACCCCAACCCAGGAGGGTTGGACATTCTCATCGTTATCATACTGAATGACATAGCAAATAATTTATTAGGTTGTCATTCAGTTTGATTTATTTCCGTTGCCAAAATTAATGGAGGATGCCCTTTAACTAAACCATTCCTCGCCTTCATCCGGCTCGGATATGTTTAGTGAAATAGTATTAATAAAACCATGTTATCCCCCGATGTGAAACCATGACATATCTGGAATTCGATGGCAAGGAACTGGAAGTCGGAAAGATTGTTTGTTTATTGAGAAGCTATGCAGCCCATGCAGAAGAAATGGGCAGCAAGGTACTGGATAAGCCGGACTTTTTCCTGAAACCTCCGACAACTATAATTCGTGATGGGGAGAACATTATTATTCCCCAGGAATCCAAGGAAGTCCATCATGAGGTTGAACTGGCAGTCATAATCGGGAAGGAAGGAAGGTTCATTCCCAGAGAGGATGCCATGAAGCATGTTCTTGGGTATTCTATACTCATTGATGTTACTGCCAGGGATCTCCAGGCACAGGCCAAGAAAGAAGGAAGGCCATGGACCATCGCCAAAGGATTTGATACCTTCGCGCCAATGTCAAAAATAATTCCAAAGGCAGACATTAATGATCCTTATGAACTGGACATCTGGCTAAAGGTGAATGGTGAATACAGGCAGAAATCCAATACAAGCCTGCTGCTGTTCAAAATTTCTGAAATAATTGCATCAATATCCAAAGTTATGACTCTGGAACCAGGAGACATCATTGCCACTGGAACTCCTGAGGGGGTTAGTCCCATCAAGCCAGGGGACAAGATTGAAGCGGGTATTGATGGCCTTGGAGTCCTGAACGTGGGCGTTCGCGAGTAAATTATATATGACCTAAGACGCTTATTGCCTTTGAGGATTACTTGTATGGGGTCGGGGGATCTTAAGAAAGTCATGAATCAGCTTCTTCAGCAAAAAAGCAAGCGTATTGTCACTGGCACGGTTCGTACTGGCCGGAGGACAGATATTATGACTGTTGGTAACCAGGGCCGATACCTTAAGTCCCGCGCTCCGAAAACTTCTGGTGTTACTGATATAGCTATTCTGCCCACCATCAAGAGTGCCATAATGCATTCCCAGGGCGGCAAGATTGAGGTTAAGAAGCGTGATTATAAAGAAAAGGTTCGTCGAAGAAAAATTTCCACTCTAATTTGCCTGGTGCTGGATGCCTCCAGTTCCATGGTCATGGATGCAAAAATGAAGGGCATTAAAGACGCTCTGGGCGAACTGATGATAGATGCCTACCAGAAGCGGGACAGAATCTCCCTGGTGAGCTGCTATGGCCGGAAGGCTGAGATTGTTCTGCCTTTCACATCCAGCATAGATAAGGGCCAGCAGTACATTGATAAATTGGAGTTTGGCGGCACAACACCACTGGCAGCTGGAATGCGTCAGGGCCTGGACAATCTCCGGGCTAAACTAAGGATTGAGAAGGACACCAATCCACTTCTTGTTATTGTCACCGATGGTTCTGCCAATATGCCAATAGTTCCAGGCGAGGATATTGAAAATGAGATAAGAGATACATGTGCGACCATCGAACGCTCTAATATTCCTACCCTGATAATTGATGTTTCCAAGACTGGCTCAAACCTGGCAAGGGAAATGGCCGACATTGCAGGGGGCTATTACTTCCAATGGGTGCACAGTGATGCCCCAGATGATAGAGTAAATATTGAAGAAGTTATGGAATTTGATAAGGTTCTTGAATACGTGTCCATAGGACTTGTGGATCCAAATTTTAAGGGAGTGGTTTTCCAGTCTGGGCGTAAAAAAATCGTCCGGGATGTCCTGCAATTTGTTGATTTCCTTTCTTTGGAATTTAGAGCCATTTCAGATTGCCCGGTAGGATGCGACCCATCTGACCCGGAAGCATTCTGTTA
>DAOVXH010000102.1 GCA_030636255.1 Methanomassiliicoccales archaeon | reverse complement strand
GCCGAAACCATCAATGCCATTCATGAAGAAGTATTTCCCTCAATGGAAACAGTCACAGATATTGTAATCACCAAAAATTCACCAGTAATAGGTACCAAAATTAAAGATATCAAACTGCCTCCAAATTGCATTGTTGCTGCAGTCAGGAAAGGCGAAGAGCTTCAGAGGGCAAATCCTTCCATGATTTTGAAAGATGGAGATATTATTTCCCTGGTATCATTAGGTGAAGTAAATGTAGAGATTTTTGAGACACTGGCAGGCAGTTCAAGCCAGTATATTGCCAGAACCAAGGTAGTTTATCTGTTGCAATCTGAAAATGATATTAAAGGTCTGAAAGAAGTGGCTTTTCTATGTAGCAGATTCAAGGTGGATTGCCAACTGGTCTATCGTCATGAAGATAATGATTTGCTGAAGAAGGCCCAAATAATCCTTGAAAAAGCAGGGGTTAAGGGAGAGTTCAAACCGGTAATTGGTAATTTGCTTGAGGAATTCATGAAACATGTGAAAACCTTTGGCAAGGATGATGGAGTTCTTGTTGCGGTACATCAGGCCAAGAAAGGAATATTTGGCCATTCTCTGCCAATGAAATTTGTTAAACACCTTATATCAGATACAGATGTTTCAATTTTGATAGCCATGGGCCGAAAATATGAGCGTGTAATTCATCTTTTGGATAGTTCTATGATAGGGGAGCGTTGTGCCAAGTGTGCGGTTAGTCTGGCCCTTGATACATCTGCCAAACTGTATGCCATGTATCCAGACATATCAGGAAGCGTTGAACATGATATTGTGAGAAGCCACACAAAAAGAATGGCCAGGATTTATGGAATTGAGATTGTGGAGGATATTGTCCGTGGAGATCCGACAATCGAGTTCGTTCTGAAGGTAAAGTCGAAACGCAATCAGCTTGTGGTCATTAACTGGAACAGCCCATTCATACGTAGGGACATGCTAAACAGAATCATCAATGATGCAGAAGCATCTGTCTTGATTGTGGGAAAAGAAGAACTTCCTATGCGTAGGCGGGTGAAAGAAAAGCTTTAATCCTGCAGAACAATAAGGGATTGGTAAATATGAGTGATGATTTGGAAGATGATGACGATATATTCTATGGTGGTGGGAAGGCCGTTACAGAGAAGAAGGAAGGTAATAGTGCAGAGGAAGCCCTTCCTCCCCTGGAGCCTGCGAAGAAGGAGGAGAATGCATCATATTCCCATGATTATCTTATGCCTCCCGATGATGCTCCAAGTACATCTGAGATCCAGGAGCCTACCAAGGAGCCAAAAAAAGAGGCAGATATTGAAGCAGAAATTTCACAGACCAGGAAAGACAAGATGCGGGCCGCAGAATATCATGATGTCACAATTCTAAGGCAAAGGGCAGCCAAGCACAGCGCAGAGGCAGCCAAACTTTTCAAGAAATACCGGGCAGAGGAAGCTGCCATGGTGAAGTACCAGGAGAATTCCAATAAGGCCAGACGCAAGGCCGAGAAGTTCATCGAGAAAAGCAAGGATGCAATGGCCAAGGCAGATGATAAGCAAGCCGACCTTGAATACCTGGAAGGCGGAAAGGCCGAGCGTACCAGGGTGAAGGTTGCGAAACTCAAGGCCAAAACAGCAAAGATGAAGAGCAAGTCCAGCAGATGGATGAGCAATTCTGCCAAGAATACTCAAAAAGCTGCAGCAAAGCGCCAGAAGGCAAAGGCATTGCTGGAGCAAAGCAAGACTCATGAGGCAGAGGCCCTGAACTACAACAAACGTGCAGACCGGCTCCAAAAGGCCTAAACATTCTGGTGAAAACCAGATTGTTTTGGGTATTCCCACATATCGAACAATAACTTGTTTTTGTGAGAGAGAGGGAATTACATCTTTTAATTTTAACAAAAGATGGGTATTCCCACATAAGATTGATATAGTCTAAATCACATTTATAAGAATAATTCAGGGAAGTGAAAAAATGACTGGACAATATTATCAACAGCCCTATGGAATTCCACCGGAAGTAGACTCGGTAAAGAGCCTAGTCAGGATAGCTGGTATATTTGGAATAATCGCAATGGTAATCGGAATAATAGTGACTGCCATACTGTTCATGATTCTGTGGCCCCTGGCATTGATTGGCGTACTCACAATTCTTCTGGGATATGTGTTCTATGACAACTGCAAGAAGATAAATGAAATGGTAGACCAGGGCCAATACCAGCAGGCCAAGTCCAAGACATTGATATGGACGATTGTCGGGCTCATCTTCCTGAACATAATCCCTGGCATAGTCCTGCTTATTGCATATCTGAAATTTGATGACTTGATGAATCCATCAAGGGGTTATGGATATATGCCAGCACCTCCGCAATACGCTACACCTCCGCCACAAACGCCTCAGAGACTATGCCTAAACTGTGGACAGCAGATAGCTGCCAATTACAATAATTGCCCACACTGCGGAAAACAGGTTAAGCAATAATTCAAAAAACTAGTGCAGAGTGCGGTATACCAGATTAGGCATTTCAAGGTAATTTGAACATATTCTTCGCAAAATAGTTATACCATCAGATTATTCTCGAAGTAATTACAAAAATATTAATGAATAAAAGACAAAATTATGGAGGAAAATAAATGACTGGACAGTATTATCAGCAACCGCCACCACAGCAACAATATGGAATGACACCGCCAGAAGCGGATTCCATCAAGAGCATGGTGAACATTGCTGGAATTTTTGGAATACTCATGATGGCCCTGGGGCTTATCTTGATTCTTGTAGGATTATTCATATCACTGTTTTTTGTGATTTGGGGAGTTCTGCCAATGATCATGGGTTTTTTGTTCTTTATGAACTGCAAGAAAATAAATGAACTAGTGGACCAGCGTCAGTACGAGCAGGCAAAATCAAAGACACTTATCTGGATGATAATAGGCATAATCTTTGTTTATTTCATACCGGGAATACTGCTTTTGATTGCATACCTGAAATTTGACAATCTGATTAACGCTTCAAGGGTGGGACATATGCCAGCACCACCTCAATATGGAGCTCCGCCACCACCACAGCAACAGCAGAGATTGTGCCTTGGATGCGGTCAGCAAATCCCCCTGAACTACAATAACTGCCCACACTGCGGAAAAACAGCAGAAGGTCAACATGGCCAGCAGCAGGCAGGAACAAGAATGTGCCTGGGCTGCGGACAGAACATTCAGGCAAACTACAATACCTGTCCACATTGCGGAAAGCCAGCTGGACAGCAGTAACCGAATAGATTATTCGGCGAATATAAACATATTCGGAGTGTCTAATATGGGTCGGCTGAGGGATTATTTCAAGGAAAATCCTTTTCTGCTGGCCCATCACCCTTCATGTGAATCCTTTTCAAATCATACTTTGAACATTCGGGGCTGGAGGCTGTGCCTCGGGTGTTTTGTGATATATCCTTCGGCAATTGTGTCTCTGTTGGTACTTTTTGTTCTATTAAATTATTTTGCTTTTGATTATATGGCCATGTTCATTGGCTCGGTAATTTTCTTTGGAATCAATTTGATTAGAAAGATAGTTTTCAAGGACAATCTTCAGAAAAGAACTCAGGTTGTATTTCGAATGATTCTTGGGCTATCCCTGGCCTTCATCTTAACAGCAATATGGCTGGCACCTCCGACACAACGATTGTACATAATTCTTCTATTCCTTTCCATTGCCATTGGATACAACCTGTTCAATAGCAAAAAAATGCTGAAAACATGTAAGGAATGCAGCAGGTATCCAGAGTTTCCAAAATGTGAAGGTCTGAATGATGTCAAATGAACGGTGAAAGTTATTAATAACATCAATGCAATCTTTTGTGAAATCAAAAACATTATTTAACAAAAAAATAAGAATGGAGTAGTGAACAAATGGCAAAAGAATTTACAGGCAGTTGGGTGATATTTATTATCCTGCTTATTTTGTGCTGGCCAGCCGCTCTGGTTTACCTATTAATTAAGTATGAAGAGAGGGCACCTCAGTACTATCAGCAGCCACCTGGATATGGCGCACCGCCACCACCACAGGGACAGCAGAGATTGTGCATGGGATGTGGACAACAGGTTCCATTGAACTATAATAACTGCCCACACTGTGGTAAAAATTTCGGCCAGTAAGTATAAAATTGGCTTGAATGCGGAGCAATCCGCAAATTTTCCTTTTACAATTTTTTATTATTTAACTATTAGAAAAATTAATATGGCCATAACATCTTGTCCGTGTGTACCTTAATACTATGAAAAAAAGGTAAAATTAGGAGAGATAAAATGGGAGACCAACCACCACATATAGTACAACCACAATTTCAGCAACCACAATATCAACAAACAAAGAATATTTCAGACCATTTTGTGGAAAAGGGAAAGCTAAGCCTGTTCCTCATGCTGGGAGCATTGTTCCTGTTCATAGGGGTTTTGTTCCTTGACCTGTGTTATTCTGGATTGTTGAACGGCGATATCAGTGCTATGCTCTTCCTTGGAACCCTTGTCACAGACCTTGGATTCATTGTAATCCTGACTCTGATGATACTTGGAGGAATTACCAGGGAAGACCTATCAGACAATACCCGGGGCACAATGCTCAGGGCAGCTGGATTTGGATTGGGACTTTATATAATTTCCTGGGCCATAAGAGGCATGTTTGGCGGCCTTTTCTAAATATATAATGCGGGAAACCGCAATCCTTCCTTTTATAATTTTTTATTGGCCAGGGTGAGCACTGCTGCTGAAAATGCCCCGTCCTCTGCAAGAATCAGTTCAGGCGCACTTCCGATTATTATTACGTCACCGTTTGATGGCTGAAATATTTCCATTATTCGCTTGCTGGCTTCTTTGTCAACAGAACTTGCCTCATAATCATCTGAAAACTTCAGACCTTCCGAGAATATTAGAGTCGAAGCTCCACTGGCCCCCACCTTAATTGCCTCATCCCGCTGTTCTATTCCATTTCCAACAAGGGAAGTAGCGCCCCTCAAACAAATGGCAAAGTTCTTCTCATTAACAGTCAAATCTCCAACTTTAACTTCCTTGGCCAGAATTCCAATAGAATTCAAGAGGTTCTTGCTGGAATTAGTAAGAGAAATCCCCTGCCTGGTGCAAACGGCCCATTCTTTCTCCTCGAGGTATGTGATGAGTTTCCGGGTGCTGCCCTCGCCAATGGCCAGCTTCGCTGATAGTTCTTTTCTGCCTATAATCTCAGCCTGTTGAACACACCAGAGTGCCTTGAGTATGTGAAATGGCTGGAACAGCGGTGCGCCGCCTCTGCTGGCCAGCTCCATTTCAAACATAGTAATCAGAAGGTTGTGACTTTGCCCTTCACGATGAGGTCGGTGATCTTGGAGATATTTTCCAGGTTATAGTCCACAACACCGGCCATGTCCTTCTTGACCTTGTCCATCTTCACACCATCTGCCAGAACTACCTGTACGCTGGCCATCTGTGGATTGTCAATTGGAGCACCAATCTGTGAAAGAAGGCGCACATGAACCTCAAGAACGTCACCTTTAGTTTCCTTGACAATATCTTCGGCAAGCTTATTGGCCAGGATATTGTACATCTTTCCAACATGGGTAACTGGGTTCTTTCCTGCTGTGGCTTCCATGCTCATTGGCCTGTATGGTGTTATTAATCCGTTTGCGCGGTTTCCACGACCTACTGAGCCGTCGTCGCCGTTTTCCATTGATAGACCAGTTACGGTCAGGTAATAATTTCCCTTCTTGTAATCGTCAGCTGTGTTAACATCAACATGCAAGTCCCTTTCTGTGAAGTGTGATGCGTGCTTCAGTGCCTTTTCGCCAAGCTCCTTGACAACACTCTTGTAATGACTCTTGTCTGGAATCTCGGAGCTAACCATTGCAGCTGCAATTGTGATGCTTATTTTATCCTTCATTCTTGAGGCCATGACCTTAACGTCCTCACCAACTTCTGGCATGGACTTTTTCAAACGTCCATTAATGAACTGCTCTGTTTCCAGAACAATACGCTCTGTCTCGCTGAGTGGTCCGAATCCACAGCCGAATGAAGTATCATTGGAAAGAAGCTTGCTTGGGTCATAAACGCCCATCAAGTCAACAGAACCCTGGCCGATACGGCATTCAAGGGTAACATCAGTATCAACATCCAGGTGGCTGCAATGCTTCTTCAGATACTCTCTGGCTGCCTTGATTGCCACTGCCCTGTAAGGAAGACGCTCCTCGTCAACCTCGGTTGTTGCCCTGCCAACAAGAATTATCTGGGCCGGTTCCAGAATGACGCCAGCGCCGAATTTCGGGGCACTCTGACCGCCTACTATCTGGCACTCATCGGTATTGTGATGTAAAATCTGTCCAAATTTCTTTATGTACATCTTGCACAATGAACGTGATACTGACTCTGCCAGCCCATCTGCTATGCTGTCTGGGTGGCCTATTCCCTTTCTCTCTACAATCTCCACATCTTGCTTCTCGATGTATTTCGCGCTCAGTGGCTCTATGACTATGTTCCTTGCCATT
>DAOVXH010000137.1 GCA_030636255.1 Methanomassiliicoccales archaeon | reverse complement strand
TTGCCAGGCCCCAATTTTCTGTCATAATATCGTTCAAGCTGGGATTGCTCAAGTGATGGCGGGGCCAGTGGTACTCCAGCAATAGCCACGCATTCCAGTAGATTATCCTTGTAATCAATTCCCTCGGAAAGCGAGCCGGCCATTACTCCCAGGAGCATTCCGCCGCCCATGAACTGCAGTCTTTTCAAACGACTCAATATGATTTCTTTATCCCTCTTGCTGGACTTTCTGGTCTCAACAAGCAGTTCCTTGCAGCACCCTATCTCCTCTAAAGCTTGAACCACCTCCCATTGAATGCTGTATGACGGAAAGAAAACTGCAATATTTCCGCTAATTTCATCCGCAGCCTGGCTAAGATGTTTGGCTATCTTCTTGTACATCTCTTTTGAGCGCTGCCTGTAAAGCGTGCTGACATCAGTTATGGCATAGACTGGCCGGTTCTCCGGAGGAAATGGACTTCTATAGCTGCCAAGTATGCTGTCTTTATTGGTAAGGCCAAGAATATCCGCATACATTTTGGTTGGGAAAAGAGTACCGCTCATGAGAATACTGGCATATGCCTCATTGAATATCTTGGCACTGACAACTGAAGGGTCCAGTAATCTGAAAAATATTTTTGACTTATCTTTGCGGCTTATGACCCTTATCATGCCAGCATGTTCCAGCATGAACCCCTCAATGAACCGGCTCAGGTCAAATGATGCGCTGGAATTGCCGTCCTCCAGCTTCTTGTCCCCAATAACCATGAGCTTCTTGCACAGGTCAGTAACATCGCTCTTGCCATCAAGTGTCTGGCTCAGTGAATTCTCAATAATCTGAATAAAATCGTCCTGGCATATCAGTTTCTCATCACCATCATTTACCCGGTTCAGTAATTTGCCCAACCCTGACCGTATCTGAGAAAGTTGACGCACAAGAATTTTGTCTTTTCTGCACTCGGACATTGCCTCTTCGATTCTGTTGGGTGTCATTTCCTTGCTATTATAGGACCGTATCCTGTCTGGCAGATTATGCGCCTCGTCAACAATGATTATGGCATCCTTCAGTTCCAGTTCAAGCTGCTTCAGCATGCTCTCTGCCACATGGCTGTAAAACACATAATTATAGTCGCAGATGATGATGTTTGCTTTAACTCCGGCCTCAACTGCCGCCCTGTGTGGACATACTCCGGTTCTTGTGGCTAGCTCTTTTAGCTCATCCACGTGAAGTATACTATCTCTGATGTTTTTGTCAAGGCCGTTCACTTTCCTGGTATGATAATCACAGGTCTTGTTCTTCTGCTCCAGTCTGCAAAGCGCATTAAAAACTACATGATACTCCGAGGAAATATCTCTGGGGCACATGGCCTGCTTATTGATTATGTCCACCGCGCTAATCTTAATGCCATACCTGTCCCTGATAAGTCTGATTGTCTCAATGGCAATACGATGCTGCGACTGTTTGCTTGTCAGAAATAAAATTTTCTTTCCAGTCTCAATAGATTTTTCAATTGCCGGAACCAGAACCCCAACAGTCTTTCCTATGCCGGTAGGCGCATAGGCAATTAATGTCTTTTTTTCCTCCAGAACCTTTGTAACATCAGTAACAAATTGTTTCTGCCCATCACGTATTTCCTCGTAGGGAAACAGCGGAATGCCTGTTGGGGACTTATCCCATTTTTCAAGGTCATCAGGAATATAGCCAGGTATGGGCTTTTTGAACCCTCCGCTGGCAGCACATTTCGGACAATAGGTTTCGAATTTACCTTTAACCTTCTTCTTTTTGAGCATCCCTTTACAGTCTTTGCAGAACATTGTAGCAGGCCTGGAAATAAGAGTTAATACATAAAGGGTGGGAGGGGGTTGGTGAAAGTGTTTTATTGATTATCAAAATCTGCGTGAATATGTATATATTACCCTAATCATTCATAGATGGAATGAGAGAGATGCGAATCCAGGGAGAACATATTCTGCATGCTTTTAATTATCTCAAGCGCAAGCGAGGTATGGAAGGGTTAAATGCAGTTCACAAGAAAGTTAGTTTTGAGATACAAGACATACATCTAGAGGCCATGTATCCTTTTGACTGGTTCATCCAGTCCCTGAAAAGCATAAGCACATTTGTTAACAAAAGTGGTTATTCACTGCCCTCAAGAATAGGTTATAATCATGTTCATGAAATAGCATTCTTGAATTCCCTGGAAAAAGAGCCAGAGCCAATCCAGGCCCTGGAAAAATTCCAGGACAATTGGGAAATATATTTCAATTTCGGAAAAATAGAGCTCTGGAACAAGCAAGAATGTTCTGTGGAAATATATATTTCAAATTATACCCCTAAACCGGAGTTCTGCGAATACATGAACGGCTTTCTCACAGGGCTTTTAATGGTGCCATGTCAGCAAAAAGAGGCAACTGTGACAGAAGTCAAATGCATCTCCAAGGGGGATGATGGGTGTCTTTTTGAGCTGGGGTGGGGTTGAAGTTCATATTACGACAAAAAGACTCGCTTCGCTCGCTATTTTGTCGCCAGCGGGGAGTTTTTCTGCGAAAAAGTCCCCTGGGTCGAGTTTAAAGTCTGTGACTTTAAACTCTCCCCCATATGAACTTCTGCACCCCAGCGTCAGGAACAGTGGCGATATAAGCATACAATTTCTCTTTCCGCAAATCCTCAATTTCAAGTATAGACTGGACAAATTCCAAAGCATCATAAAATCGTGAAGTTAGCTCGCGAATATGAGCATCATCTGCCCGTCTGGAGCTGGTGATGATTGCCGCAAAGACCTTCACCGGGGCCCGGCCTTCCAGCATTAGTAATTTTGTCAGGTCCTGGGCAACTGCCCTGGTATCGTAGAGGTTTGGGCCTGCCAATTCAATGTGGATTCTTGGCTTGTCCTTGAGAACAAAATCGAATTTTGCAGCTTGACCTCTGTCCAGTGCCATCTTCTGGGTGGTCTTTGGACGGCTGAGCCCGAATTCTTTCCATGAGTAAAGCGCCTTGGTTGGATGGCCTGGCACAATGATAAGGTCCTTCCATGGGTCTATTCTCTGTTTTGTGTAATGCCTTGTGGCCAGTGCTGAAAATTGATGATGATAGAATTGCTCGTTCATGATATGTCTGCGGTTCCCGGCCTTCACAATCTTCTCGGTCCTGGTCAGGATATTGTCAAACATTGCCTCTAATTCTTTTATTTTCATGTCATCGCCAAGGTGTAATTGTCATATAGATAGAAATAAATGTCGCAAAAACAATTATGGTACATGACCGTAGAGCAGATACTAGTTGGGCGAGACAATTTTTCTTATCTAATATATTGTAAAGAAACAAAGCAGGCTGCACTTGTGGATCCTGGCAGCAATGCTTCCAAGGCAATGAAGTGTATTGGTGAGCTAAACCTTGATTTGAAGTATGTAATAAACACACATCATCACCATGACCACACCGGAGATAATATCCGGATGAAGGAGGCCTATGACTGCAAGTTAATAGCGTCTCATATTGATTCTGAAAAGATACCTGAGGATATTGATATTACAGTGGCAGACCAGGAAATAATCAAAATAGGTAATGTTCAAATGATTTTCATTCATACTCCTGGCCACACATCTGGAAGTATTTGCGTAGTTGTAGATGCCAGTTACTTGCTCACTGGCGATACTTTGTTCATTGGCGACTGTGGAAGGACCGACCTGCCAGACGGAAGCAATAAACAGATGTTTACCACACTTCAGATGCTCAAGGAACTGCCTGATGAGCTGATAGTTTATCCTGGTCATGATTATGGTAAAAAACCATTTGATACCCTGGTAAATCAAAAGAAAACCAATAAAACAATGCTTGCAGACTCTCTAGATACATTCTCAGCGATTCCCTGATTGGGTAGTTTACTTTTTCTTGTGCTGATTATCTATCATTCTTATGTTTAGGTCATATTGTTTCTTATTAATTTTACCATCTTTGTAAGCTTTCATAATTTCTGATTTTTTCTTGGCCATCTCTTGATTTGCTTCAATAATTTTCTTTGCTTCCTGGGCTTGTTTTTGTTCCTTCAGAGCCTTGGCCTTTTGTTCATCAAGTTTCTTCTCTACTAAAGCCATATATTCCCTGTGTTCAATATTTGACAGAAATGAAAGCGCATATGCTGATGCCCTGGTAAGCTTGCCTTCCCACTTACCCCGGACAATGCCGGTGTATATCATGAGGAAGAATGCGAATGCAGAGAATATTCCGAACCAAAAGGTCACACCAGCTGTGAGGCTGGTCAATCCCTCAAAGAATGGATTAATTGATGGAACAGTATTGCCGGAATAGACCTCTGCAAGTTCCAGGGCCAGGGCCACAATGTTCCAGAAGAATATCACCTGAAAGATTATGTTCCAGAACCTCCAGAAATTGGCCCTTATGCTATATTTCTTAATCCCTTCCTTGTGAAGTTCATACCTGGCTGCCTCTCGTTCATTCATTTCCAGGTTTTCTGCAATGGCCTCTACATCTTCAAAGTCGCCCATTTTGTATCAATGTCCTAAATGGTTGACCGGCCTAATAAATTTTCTATGATATAGTTCAAAGATTCACTTCATTTTAGGCATTATTCTGAAATGATAGGGATAAACTTATTAATCCGGGTATGAATATCATTTTTGGTAATAGTATGGGAATATTAGACAAGGCAAAAGATGCTTCAAAAAAGGGCTTGGACAAGACCAAGGATGTCGGCGGAAAGGGTGTTGACCTGGGCAAGAAGGGCGGTAAGGAAGGCCTGAAGCTTGGAAAGAAAGGTGTTGACAAGACCAAGGAAGAACTCAAAAAGTAAAAGAATAAATAGCCAATAAATGAGTAATTTGTTGGCCTCTTTTCCATTTTTACGCATTACAATACAAAATATTTAACGCATACTATTATAACAATTGTAATACGATTAACTATGTTTCACGTAGTGTGTGAATTTATCAAATCTATATGAAAACAATATTTCACCCATCTTTTTCATGACGTAAAATAAAACATACGAATTAATATTAATTATTACTGTAATCTAACATACCATAATAAAATGAAAATAAATCGGGGCCCGAAAGCCCCGATTTATTTAAAAATCTTTCAGCACATCTTCCATATCAGGCTTGGAAATTTCCTGAAGTTTGTAGAAGACTCTGACAATTGGTTTGTTAACTGTCAGTACACGGTTCAGGTCTATTGGTGTTCCTGCAAGAACAATCTCGCATGGCGTATTGTCAATGCTTGTCTTGAGGTCTGCAATCTGCTGGTCCGAGTATCCCATTGCTGGTAAGAATCCCTTACCTTTCATGTGGGAGTACTTCTCAAATGTATCCTTTATTTCACCTACAACATATGGCAATGGATCAACATTCTCGCCTGCACCAAATTCCTTTGCTGCAACTGTGCCA
>DAOVXH010000199.1 GCA_030636255.1 Methanomassiliicoccales archaeon | reverse complement strand
CACGACTTCCAGCAAACACCAGATGAGTATGAGGGTCCACGAACCCTGGCATTATCACTTTTCCATAGCAATCAATAACAATATCTGCCTCGTGGGGAGACCGGTCATGACTTCCAACAGCAGTTATCTGATTGTGAGATATCCAGACATCTCCATTCTCGATTATTCCTAATTCAGACATACCTTTTCCGGTCCTGGGGCGATGATTATCCCCGGCCAAAGTAATCAGCTGGCTGGCATTTTTCAGAAGTATGTGGGTGGCAGACATGCTAAATGGTATGAGTCAAGGTATAATGAAGTTTTCTGGGCTACTTTGGCTGTTGCCTGTCAATCAAATTTCACAGAAACAGATTCCTGGGCAACAATGCCATCATCGTCTATCACTGTCAGAATTACTTCATATATTCCTGTTCCTGCAAAGGTGTGTTCAGCTTGCTCCCCGGTTGCTGTTGAGCCATCCCCGAAGTCCCATTCATAAGACACAATAGCCCCGTCAAGGTCATAAGAAGCCGAAGCATCAAAGAAGTACTGCCCATTGCTCTGAAGCACATTGTCCAAGTAAACAGCATCAACAGGCACTTCCTGATGGAAACCTCCTACACATGTTGTGAACACAGTATAGAACACCTCAACATTATCGCCTGATTCAAATGTCAGCCAGGTTGGATTTTCGCCAGCATGTGCAGCATCAAATATCAATAGGAATTCATACTCTCTGTCAATGTACTTGTTCAGGGTCAATGATGAAAGCTGTGCGTCCGGGTTTCCTGGAATTCTAGAAACTGACATCTCGTCTATCAATTCTCCATCTTCGTAGACCTGTAAAGCAACAGTATTGTCCTTTCTGCCAGTTGTTCTCAGGGTTATTTCGGTTTCTTGATAAACTTCAATGTCCAACCGTGGTGCTGACGGAACAATATCAATGTCGGCCCATGCATTAATCATGTAATTCACAGATTCGTTTACTAATTCAAGGTCAACCTGATATGTACCATAATCTGAATATTCATGGGTTGGCAGCATATCATTGGTGAATAGACCGTCTCCAAAGACCCAGGATGCTTCATCCCAGTGCTCTGTCTTCATGTCATAGAAATCATTAAGCTTGAATTGAATAAGGCTTTCCTTCATTGCAAAGAAGGTTCCGGTTATTGGATTGAAATCCACGCCAGTTATCTTCCACAGCGTATCATCCAGTGAAATGTTTTGCTCTGTTTCTCCACCTGGTACATATTCAAACTCAAGAACCTCACTGCCACGGAATGAATGAAGCTCCAAATCTAAAGATACATCAGCATCACAACCATCAAACTTGACCATCAATGAATAATCATTATCTGGCTCTTGCCTAAACAGCAAATAGAAATCATCCAGACCATCCTGAATATCATAGGTATATCCCATAAGTATATTGGTTGTTTCCTGGTCATAATTTTCTGCAAGCCAGACGCTTACAGTACCTTCACTGTCACTATCTATTGAGGCAGTAATGGTCACAGGTTGTTCTATGTCAATCAGGCCTACCGTGTAATAGTGGCCGTTTGTTATCAGTATGAAATCCCTGCAATCATTACTCAGGGGCTCGAATGGGAAGTCTGCCTGGATGCCTTCTCCAGGTGCGAGTTTTACATAACAACCATCTGAATTCAATAATTTCGAAGTTGCATCAAAATCTTCACTATGCACATAATTGACATACTCTGGTGAATATACGTTTATTTCAACTTCTTCTGGCTCAGAGACATCAAGGCCAATATAATCAATCATATGTTCCCCGGTCAAGAAAAGCCGGATGTCATTCCCTTCAATGATATAATCCATAATACCTTCAAGGTCAATAGCGCACATTGACCATTCTACTCGAGAAGGAATGGCAGCATAGTCCACCCATTCTCCAGTTTCTGATTGTATCTGGATATGAATAGAATCCTTGTTAATCCACGTAATCTCAAATATCCAGCCAGCCTCATTGGCCGGGGGCACGAAGGAATGTCTGATAAGCAAATTTGAACTGGTTATTTCTCCCATATTTCCAAGGTTCACTGTCAGATAATCGTCAGCTATACCGTTGTAGGTGAGGCCATCGCCTGGATAGTCTATTCCGGGCATTTGATTATTGCCTTCTTCATCAAAGCAAGTCATTAGATACTCTGGATTTGAGTAGGTGATAATCTCACCTTCTGGAGTAACCGCAACATCGTATCCAGCAGGATAATCAACAGTTACAAGTTGTAATTGGTCAATGTGAGAGTATTCATAGCCAGTCTCATATATTCTTATAGGATAGGTGTCATTTTGTGGTATAAGTTCCTGTTCTAGCATATAATAATCAGTGACTTCCAAACTGTCCCTTGTTAATTTCGTTGATTGAGGAAGCAAATTATTGTCTTTGACATATTCTGTTCCGTCCCAGGTATAGACGAATGGACAGCCACCACCTGAGGGAAACGGATCTTCTTTTGCATTGTGGACCAGGATTTCCTCGGCAAAGTAATTGTGATTGTTTTCAACCTCTATGCTGTAAACTTCCAGTGGGGTTGAAATCATCTCTATTTTACTTACAATTTCATTGCATTCAATTCCAGTCAGCACGTCTCCTACTTGAATTTCACCAGCAGAAATTAGGCCATCATTGACATATATCATATGTTCACTTGTGACTCCAAGTCTGTCATTAATTAATAGGTATTCTGATGGTGGGTGGGAATAGGCTGCTGTAACTTTATTAGGTTCGATTATGCCAGTCACTTCATT
>DAOVXH010000206.1 GCA_030636255.1 Methanomassiliicoccales archaeon | reverse complement strand
GAAATGCTGTTCAATGGAAATCCCAATAAATATAATGCCACCATGCCAGCCCAGAATGTTCTGGGAACTCTGGAGTACTACATTCAGTGCAATGATACTTCCAATAATACTGTCCGGCTTCCTGCCAGCGGTTCATGGGATGTTACTGTGCTTGACACAACAATTCCTGAAATAATTCACTCGTTGATAAATTCGGTGAATGCCTTTGAACCAATTAATTTCACATGCCATGTATCTGAGATTGTTGAGCTGGACAAGGTATGGATAAATATCACTGATGTTCACGGAGCCGAGTTCAATGAGTCCATGTTAGATGCAGGAGGCGGTAACTGGTATTATCTGGATGCCACAGGACAGGACCAAATTGGTACTATGAATTACACTATATGGGCCAATGATACCAGTGAAAATTTGGCTAGTATATCTCATTCAGTGGCAGTCAATGATGCTGGAACTCCCTTAATATTCCATGATGCCCCGGCGTATCTAGACTACAATATTTCCAATACCCTATCTGCCTATGTGATGGATAGCCTGACACTGGACACGGTATCACTGGCATACGAACCAGTTGGAAGCACGGGCTTCACAGTTATTCCCATGACTTCCACAGATTCAGATGGGAAACAGGGTAATTTCTCGGCTGATATTCCACCTCAAGATATTGGCTCAATGAGATATTACATAAATGCAACCGATAATGAAGGAAACAATATCACCTGGCCTGCCATTGGACCGCCCCATGTGATTGATGTGATTGATACAGTGCCTCCATCTATCTCAAACCTATCTTATATTGGATTCAAGCCTGCTGGCACTCCTTCAAGAGTTCAGGTAAATGTAACAGACAATCATATCGTTGATACGGTATTTTTGCATTATCTTAATGATACCAGTGATACCTGGATTTCACTGGAAATGGTGAATCTGGATAATGACACATATGAAGGTATTGTTCCAGCACATGGACCTGGCTTAATCAAATTTTATATATTTGCAAATGATTCAAGCGACAATAATGTCACACTTCCTGTAGACCTTCCAAAATTGACCCCACGTTACATATTCAATTATGATATTTCAATTCCTGGGGTAGAACTTGATTTACCTGATTCCATGGGAGTGAATCAGACGATACCGGTATTTGTCAATGTATCTGATGACCAGGAAGTCACTTCGGTGCAATTATTTTACAGTGGTACAGAAGATGCCAGCTTTTCTGATATTTCAGTTTCCAAGATTGGTGATGATGCTTACAAAGGAATACTGCCAGTCCAGAACATCAGTGGCGAAGTTCAGGTATATGCAATGGTCTCTGATGGCCTGAACAATAATCAGAGCCAGGTCAATTCAATCCAAATAATCAACCAACCACCCGAAATCCAACACATTGCTGTTGAATCCGCGCCAGTTGGGGAAAATGTGGCAATGATTGCCCAGGTTTCTGATGATTTGCATGTTGAATCGGTTTACTTTTACTGGAGAAATATTGGCGAAAGCCAGTACAAGAATCTAACAATGAATCAAACAGTATTTGGCACATACAGAACAGACCTGAGTTTCCATGATGCTGTGATAATTCAATATCATATAGTTGCCTTCGATGCTGAAAATTCAACCACCTCACCAGACACCTTGGATTATGAGATAAACATAATGGACCTTGAAGCCCCGAAGATAATACACCAGCCACTTGACCAGCTCAATATAAGCTCAATGCCAATAATCAGCGCCACAGTCACAGACAATAAGGCAATATCTTCAGTGAATGTCTGGTACAGGAATAGCACAGCCAGCACATTTTTCAGCGCTACAATGACACCAGTTTCCGGCTCCCAGGACATGTACACCGCATTACTTGAGAAACAGCCAGAAGGTAATTTCACATATTATATTGAGGCCAGTGATGGATTTAATACTGCTACAACTGAGCAATATACTGTGGAAGTAATGGACAATTCAGGAACAAATTGGACTGCCATTCTCATGTTTATTCTTTTAATTATACTCCTTGTAGTGGCCATGATTATTGTTCTGACACATTTGAAACGGAAACCCAAACCTATTAAAGAAGTAGACAATCCCCCAGAAAAGTGATACCATGCGCTCTACAGAAGAATTCAATGACTGGTATGTCGAGATAGTGGAAAAAGCAGGCCTCTCAGACAAGCGTTACCCAATAAAGGGAATGAATGTCTGGACAGGTTATGGCTGGAAGGCAATGCGCCTTATTGATAATTACATGAGAGAAGAATTTGATGGCACTGGCCATGATGAAGTTTGTTTCCCACTGCTAATACCAGAGAATGAGTTCCTTAAGGAAGCAGATCATATCAAGGGTTTTAGTGCAGAGGTTTTCTGGGTCACCCATGCTGGCGAAAACAAGCTGGATATTCCATTACTTCATAGACCAACAAGCGAGACTGCCATGTACCCCATGTTCTCTTTATGGATACGGTCACATGCTGATTTGCCTCTAAAAACATACCAGCTGGTAAATGTTTTCAGATACGAGACAAAGCAGACCAGGGCCTTCAT
>DAOVXH010000031.1 GCA_030636255.1 Methanomassiliicoccales archaeon | reverse complement strand
ATTACTGATATTCAAATCTCTAAAATACTGGCTGAAATTCGTACGCACCGTAATATTAACTGAAGTTGATTTCATCTAGCATGCCTTCTCTTCCCGACACTTTCGTACTTCAATGGCTGGATAATATTATACATATTAAAGATTTGCTAAAAATAGCATGCTAATAATTAGTATCCTGTCAGTTATTGCTTGGAAACTTCAATAATCTTCGGCGGGCATAACTTAATGCATTTCAGCGGGTCTGTCATGCTGACTTTGTAATGCTGAAACCTCAGGATACGCTTACACTCTGAATCTCGTGGTGCCGACAGATAATGTCTCTGAATATCTTCAGATTCCGACCTTGTCTGCCGATGGCCTTGGCCTTCAAAACCGGATTGACCTTCACAGTGGCATGTATCTGGCTGCCTCTTGTTTCCAGCTCAACATTTTCTACCCCATAAGGGTGGAAAACACTTCTAACGAATTGGATAGGGTCATCTGAGTATTCGATTATCTGGATAGTCTTGTTGAGAGACTTTCTGAGCTTGCTGACATTCTCGCCATTTTTGCCAACGGCCTTTGTAATAAAGCCATCGTCAACCATGAATATTATGCGGTCTTCTGCGTCCACACAGTCTCGGACTCTCGTTCGAGTTATCCTCTCAAAAAGCCCGATATGAAGCAATGTCTGATTGTCCAGCCTAACTTCTGCCATCTAAATCCCTACTGACCACTCAATATTGATGAATCGCCTGCTGTTATTACCGTGACCACGGAGACAGAGAAAGGCTTACCGCAGGCTGTTCCAAGATCCCTATTATTACCTGGGAAATCCATTACTGGAATGTCCTTCTGCTCCTTCAACTCAGGAGCAGGACAATTGGAGGCAACTACAATGAGCTTGCCCTGTTTGGACTCTATGGCTTTTCTGGCCTGTGCCATGCCGTATTGCACTTCGCCTGTCTTTGCAGCAGTCCTCAATGCTCTATTTATATCCATTTTAATCCCTCTTCTTTTTCTTGACTATATCAGGTGAATATACCAGGTTCACTGCCCCGGTACCCACTGTAACTGGCTGTCCTACTATAATGTTTTCTGCCACACCATCCAGCGAATCAACCTCTCCGGTGATTCCTGCCTTTAGCAGATGAGCAGAAGTAATCTCGAATGCAGCACGTGCCAGAACACTGGATTTCCTTCCAGAAATTCCATGCCTGCCAATAGCTTTCACATCACCATCATTGGTCATCATATCTGCAACCAGCATGATATGGCGTATGTCCACTGCAAGACCTTGTTCGTCCAGAGTGCTCTTTGCCTCGTGGATTACTGCATTTCTTGCTGCCTCAATTCCCAGAACAAGGTATGTCTCATTGATACTGTTGGTCTTGGTTCTTGTGGGGTCCACATGCTCATTGTCCAGCATCTTTGCCAGGTTTGTTCCTTCCGTAAAGATAACATACTCGTCATCCTGCTTACGAATAACCGCCTTCTTGATGCCATCAATTCCCTTTATCATGGAATCCTTGACAATTTCATAGACCTGCTGAAGCTTTCTGAATGAAGGCACTTCTGTTTTGATTACAAGATTGCTGCCTTCCTTCTCGATGATTGCCTTGAGCTTTCTTTCCTTCTTCAGGGCCAGAATCATGCTGTCCAGAGTGATTTCCTTGGCCTTGAGTTTCTTTTTGTCAGGCCTGACAACAACTCTCATATTGTCGATATCAGTGTCAACTGCAGCCACATCCAGCATCTGGGTTTCCTCAATAGATGAGGCTATCTTCTTTGCATGGTCACCATCTGTTCTTTTCTCGCCTATTAGATAGATGGTCATCATTGGAGTGCTGGGTATACGCCTGGCATCTACTATCTCTATCAACCTTGGTAAACCCATTGTAACTGAAATTTCTGCCACACCAGCATAGTGGAAAGTCCTCATGGTCATCTGGGTTCCAGGTTCTCCGATGGACTGTGCCGAAACAATACCTATGGACTCATTGGCATCTATCCTGTGAAGGTCATACTGCTCCTTCACCATGTCAATTACCAGGTCAAGGTTCTTCATGCTCATATTAAGCTTGGCCTGATAACCTGCAAGGTCAGTTATGATAGAACGGGGAAATGCATAGTCCTTTTTTGCCAGGCGTTCTGCAATCTTCTTCTCACCGTCTGAAAGTGGAGGAATCTTGCTGGGTATCTTGAGGTCAGTTCTTCTTACCTTTGGTTTTGCGGCCTCTTTCTTTTTGGATTCTTTCACCTTCTTGGGAGCTGCCTTGACATCTGGCATGCTGATTTTCTTGGCACCTATCTTGGAGAGCAAATCTTCTGCATCCTCCTTGGATATGTACCTTGTAATTAGATCGAAAGGTGTTTTTCTAAGGTCCCCTATTTTGAAGCCAGCATTTGCTATTGCTTCCGAAACCTTTGCGCTGACACCCCTGCGAATCAATGCATTTACTGTATCTTTTCTTGCCATAGTATCAGTCCTCCTTTTTGGAATCTTCGTCACCCAGTACCTGGAAGATAATATCATCTATATCTGCGGCCTTTCCGTCTATGCCTCTTGAGGGGTCAACACCATCCTCGCCAAACTTGAACTGGATTATGGTTCCGGCTGTGTTCCTTACACTGCCATCATGAGTTACCTTCAGATCTTCCAGAGCATTGATTAAACGTCTCTGCATATATCCAGACCTTGATGTTCTCACCGCAGTATCCACTAGACCTTCTCTACCACCCATACTGTGGAAGAAGTATTCTGTAGGTGCCAGACCGGTTTTATAACAGTTCTTGACAAAGCCCTTTGCAGCTGCTCCCAAATCTCCTTTCTGGAAATGTGGTAATGTCCTGTCCTGATAACCTCTTGAAAGCCTGCCGCCTCTGACAGCCTGCTGGCCTATGCATCCGGCCATCTGTGAAAGGTTAAGCATGGAACCTCTTGCACCGCTCCTTGCCATGACCACTGCCGAGTTCTCAAGCCCCAAATATTTACTGGCTATCTTACCTGCATCATCTCTGGCCTTACCAAGAACACGCATTGCCTCTACCTCAAGGGTTTCTGCAAGACTACGACCTGGCATAGCTTCGAGTGTGCCATCATTGTAGGCATCCACATATCCTCTGACCTTCTTTGTTGCCTGGTCAAGAGATTCTAAGATTTGCATCCTAGCATCCATGGGTATGTCTTCGTCATCTATGCTTGTACTGAAACCATGTATCATTATTGCACTGACAGCCATCTTGGTTGACATTTCCAGGAACTTTCTGGCCTCGTCAGAACCCATGGTTCTTGCAGTCTTGTCAAGTATCTTACCCTTGAACGCACCCAGTGCCTTTTCATCCATTGTGCCGTACAGAAGCTTGCCATCCCTTATCTTGACATATGCATCAATATCACAGTCTTTCTTCTTACATGAATCACAATTCTGACAGATTGAAGACTTGTAGGTCAAGTTGAGCCCATCAGGAATAGAGATGCTGAACAGGTCCTTACCGGACCAGAATTCCTCACCATCTACTTCTACTGGATCTGGCCAATCAACCTGGCCAACACGGCTCATTATTATTGATGCCTCGGCCTTGGTGAACAGTGGGTTCTTGTGGGTCAGGAAGAATGAACCACTTATGTAGTCGTGAATTCCTCCAATAACTGGACCGCCGAACCTTGGTGAAAGGATATTCTCCTGGACCAGCATGAGAATTCTGCCTTCTGCAATTGCCTCTGGACTCTGAAGAACATGAAGGTTCATCTCGTCACCATCAAAATCTGCATTATATGGTGGGCATACACAAAGCTGGAATCTGAAGGTCTTGCCCTCCATGACTCTTATCCTGTGTGCCATCATTGACATCCTGTGAAGTGATGGCTGCCTGTTGAACAGTACAATGTCTCCATCTGTCATCTGCCTCTCAATGAGTTGGCCAACATCAACATTTTCTGCAACCACTTCTGAATTGGTATCAGTTACCTTGATTCTCCTGCCATCCTCTCTTATGACATAGTTTACACCTGGCATGTAACCCTCAAACTCATCCACTGGCTCAGGGCCGCGCAGAACAAGTTCTTTTATAATTTCCAGATTAAAATTGGTCACCTTGATAGGTATGGTAAGTTCCCTGGCAGCATGCCATGGAATTCCCACCTCATTGATGGACAACATGGGATCAGGAGAAATAACCGTACGGGCAGAGAAATTAACTCTCTTACCTGACAGATTGCTTCTGAACCTTCCTTCCTTTCCCTTGAGCCTCTGAACTAGAGTCTTGAGTGGCCTACCAGACCTGTGTCTAGCCGGTGGAATTCCGCTTGTCTGATTGTCAAAGTAGGTGGTAATGTGGTACTGTAAAAGTTCCCACAAATCCTCCACAATAAGCTGCGGAGCTCCAGAATCACGGTTTTCTCTAAGTCTCTGATTAATACGAAGCACATCCACAAGCTTGTGTGTCAGGTCATCCTCTGACCTGTCACCGCTGTCGAGAGTAATTGAAGGCCTTACTGTAACTGGAGGTACTGGCAATGCTGTCAATATCATCCATTCTGGCCTTGATACTTCAGGGTTTAGACCAAGGGGCATGAGATTATCATCTGGAATCTTTTCCAGCCTTTCCCTTACTTCCTTTGGTGTAAGCTTATGGCCTTCCTCTCTGAAAGTTGTAGGCTTGTCCAGTGTTATCTTCAACTGCTCGGCATTACAATGTGGGCAAACAGTGTACTTCACTGCGTCCTTGGCTGTCTTCTTCATGAGCTTCTCGAACTCTGTAAGGTCACCGCCAAGATGTTCCAGCATATGTCTGAGGTCCTCTTCTTCCTCAATCTGACTGGATGTCAACAATACCTTGCCGCAATCACGGCAGGTGGACTGCAATAGTCTCTTTATGTCCTTGACAAAACCAACATGAATAACTGGCATTGCCAAATCTATATGACCAAAGTGCCCAGGACATTCATCAACCTTTGAACCACAGGTCTTGCATCTCAGTCCAGGCTCGATAACTCCCATGTGGGGGTCCATAAGACCCATCTCGATTGGGAAACCGTCATCATCGTAGGTATCAGCAGTAATAATCTTCACTGCGGACATGCGCCTTACCTCTTCCGGCGAAACATGGGAGAATAGAATTCCATGAATACGCTTGTTTACTCCTCTGCGAATCATTTCAATTCCTCCAGCTGGAGTCTCATAGCCACTCCAAGGCTGAGAAGTTCGTCCATTAGCAGTTTGAATGCATAGCTTGTCTGCACCGGGTAAACGCTTGAATTATTGCCGCAAACCGGGCATCTGAGAACACCACGGCGGTCCATTATGGCTATGTGGCCACACTTGGAATTGCCGCAAACATATTCAGTAGTACCATCAGACTCATCAAGCAAACGGTCCTTAATCACCATGGCCGCGCCATGGGCAATAAGACAGTCACGCTCCATTTCTCCGAACCTCAGACCACCCTGTCTGGAACGACCTTCGGTGGGCTGGCGGGTAAGTATCTGGACTGGTCCACGGGAACGCACATGCATCTTACCTGAAACCATATGATGTAATTTCTGATAATAAATGCAGCCAATGAAGATATCTGCTTTAATCATCTCTCCAGTAACTCCATTGAACATGACTTCCCTGGCATTATGCTTGAATCCAACTTCAACCAGTGCCTTCCTGAGAGAATCTTCCCTCTCGCCGCTGAATGGAGTTCCGTCGATGAATCTACCTTGCATTGCACCGACCTTTCCACCAATCATCTCAAGCACATGAGCAACGGTCATACGGGATGGAATAGCATGAGGATTGATTATCAGGTCAGGAGTCATGCCAGATTCTGTGAATGGCATGTCTTCTGGAGCCACAATATGTCCCACAACACCCTTCTGTCCGTGCCTTGAAGCAAACTTGTCTCCAAGCTCCGGAATTCTCGGGTCACGGACCTTGACCTTCACCAGTCTGGAACCATTCTCGGTCTCTGTGAGCATAACACTGTCTACCCAACCCTTTTCTCCTGGCCTCACTGTCACGGAAGTTTCCCTGCGCTTCTGTGGGGTTAAGAAATCTGTATCCTCTTCCAAGAATCTTGGTGGCGAGGTTTTACCTACCAGAACGTCGCCGCCCTGGATATAAACTTCAGGGTTAATGAGCCCATCCTCGTCCAGGTTGCTGTATGAAAGGTCTGCCCTGGCACCGCGAACGTCTGGCGGTGGTATCTCGAAATGATCCTCCTGACCACCTGGGTAACGCCTTTCCTCGGCCTTGTATGTCCTGAAGAATGTTGAGTGTCCCAGTCCGCGCTCTATTGAAGCACGGCTCATGACAAGAGCATCTTCCATGTTATATCCATGATAAGAGCTAACAGCCACAATGAAATTCTGACCTGCTGGCCTTTCCTTGAAGCTAACATATTTCATAATCTCGGTCTGGACTATTGGTTGCTGCGGGTAATGCATCAAATGTCCTCTGGTGTCGGGCCTTATCCTGTAATTTGAATCGCCCATTCCCAGGGATTGTTTGGCCATTGCCGCGCCCATTGTGATACGTGGGGATGAGTTGTGTTCAGGATATGGAACCATACCTGACGCTACTCCCAAAATCAGCATTGGGTCAATCTCCATGTGTGTATGTTCTACACGGATAGTTTTCTCAACTGACATTTCATCTTCGCAGAATCCACACTTGAGTGTTACTTCTGAATCTGTTGTTCCTATATTTTCCCAGGAAACGTTCTGCTCGGAGAGATGTTTGCCACAGCTTTTGCACTTGTTGGGTACTGTATATGGAGTAACTGCAATGAATGCATCTTCTTCCTCTTCTGCATCCAGCCATTCTACAACTCCTTCACGAACAAGGTCCCTCATTCTAAGACGACCATTTGCCAATCCTTCCAGGTGTCTCTTGGTTAGAGGCAATCTGCCATCCTTTACTACAAGGAGTGGCCTTCTCAATCTACCTTCATCACAATTGATGATAATATCATTCATCTCTGTGTCGAACCTTAGGTTGATTTCATGGGAAAGCATACCACTTCTTCGGCGCTGGCGTATTTCCTCCACCAGGTCTTCAGGGCGGTCATGGGTTCCTATTAGGTCACCATTGACATAAACCCTTGTAAATGAGGTTTGCTGGCTCTTGATTTCCTTAACACCAAGGTCCAAGAGAATTTGTTTGACATCCTTCTCATGGGAACGTTCGCTGACATCCACAAGCAAGGCGCAGTTCTTCACCAGACCGCAATTTTGACCTTCTGGGGTCTCGTTTGGACAGAGACGGCCCCACTGGGTGGGATGTAAATCTCTGGCCTCGAAATGAGGCTGACTCCTTGTTAGTGGAGATGTGACTCTCCTCAAATGGCTCATGGAACTCATATTGGATGTGCGGTCAAGAAGCTGGGAAACACCAACCCTGCCGCCTACCCAGTTACCTGTGGAAAGTGCATGCAAAAGACGCTGTGTAAGCAAGTCCGGCCTGATGGCTGAACTTATCTTCATGCTCTTCTTCTTTGCATATCCTCTCTCAAGCTGGTATTTGAGGTCTTTAACCAGGTTTGTGAAACTTACTCTGAACAAATCCTCCATTAGGTCACCGGAGAGCTTCAGTCTCTTGTTAGCGTAATGGTCCTTGTCATCCTCGCCGCGTTCCTTGAGGAATAGTTCCAGAACGGTTCTGGCCATACGTCCCAGGAAGATGGCCTTTTTCAGCCTGTCTTCGGGACTGTCACCAAGGTGGGGCAGAAGTGCCTTATCAATAATGGACTCGACCTTCTTTTCCCTGTATTCTTTTGCCTGGCCAGTTGCGAATTTCTTCTCCAGGTAAAGGATAGCATCTTCTGTGGAGTTTATACCGATTGGAGGATACAATTTATCGTCCTGGCACTCTTCCATATTGGCATAGACCACATTGGCCATCTTTGGGTCAGATACTATTGCATTGTAGATATCCTCGTCATGGTCCATTCCCAGTGCCTTCATCAAAATGTAAAGGGGTATCTGGCCAGAAGCTGCTGCCACTGAGACATTAAGAATACTATCTCTTTTCTTTTCAAGAAGTGTAAGTGAACGGTAACCTTCTCTCTGTGAGAAGACCTTTGCGATTTCTGTCCTGGTGCCGTAACGCTCATTGTATTCTGCAAGAACTCTGTTTGGTGCCAGGTCTTCCAGTGATATGAGAACTCTTTCTGTTCCACCAACAATGAAATATCCGCCTGGGTCACAGGGGTCCTCACCGAGTTTTGCCAACTTGTTCTCGTAACTAAGCTTGGCCAGCTCCTCATCACTGAGGTTTTTGAACATTGAATCTATGTTTTCTTCGTCCAAGCAGCATTTCTTGCTCTTTGTCATGATTGGCAGGTTTCCGATATGAACTTTTTCAGGTTCTCTCTCAACACCATTTTCCGAAACAGTGAATGAAAGCCAAATAGGAGCCATATAGGTTAAATTTCTCAGCCTGGCCTCCATTGGGGTGAGGATGTTTGTGGCGCCGTTTGCCTCTCTGACAACAGGCTGGCCAATGGTTATTGTGGGCTTCTCATGGGGATCTATAGTGCCGTCCTTGGCCCTCTTTCTTCCAATCCTGACCTCAACGTGATTTCCATCGGTTCTGTCTTCATCTAGCCGTATTGAACCTCTGAGTGTGTCATCTCTGGATGCTCTAATATTATCCACAATCATCTGCATCCTGTTGCTAAGATTATCCATTGTTGGAAGGAAATCGTTGTAGGAAGCTATATGATGGTTCACTATGCTGCGCTCTTTGAAAAATGCATCAACTAATTCTCTCATGTTTTTACCCCCTAACCACTACTCTGTAGGCAACAGATACACCAGAAACTGAGTGGGGCCTTACAATTCTAATCAATCTACCTTCCTCTATCTCAAAATCCTTGATTTCTTCCAGAATCTTAACACATGGGTCAGTCTTCCTAATCTTTGGGAGTTGGTCCTTTCCGACATTGTACTGGGTGAGAATCTTATCCTCATCCTTCACTTCAACAAGATGATGCTCGGGCACATCATCATGCTCTAAAACATTAATTTCAGACATTCTCACACCTCTCCGGTCAGACTTATTCCTGACGGGGCTAATCTCCAAGCAACGCTTTTCTCAGCCATTTTCACACCTCGATTTTTAATGGTAGACGGGCCTGTGGGGATTTTCGACGAAGGAAACATGTTCGCTTCTATTCGAACCCCAGGCCACCTGGTATCTTCTCTAACCAACGCTGTTTGTTCAATTTCGGCATCAGTTGAGTAAAAGCCAGATGCTCTTTCTAGGGAAGAT
Organism: Methanomassiliicoccales archaeon; assembly: GCA_030636255.1. Lineage (GTDB taxonomy): Archaea > Thermoplasmatota > Thermoplasmata > SG8-5 > SG8-5 > JAGLQM01. The sequence goes on along the minus strand of DAOVXH010000031.1, from coordinate 3,574 downwards.
GCAGTCGCAAGTTCCTACCTAGCTGAGCTACAGGCCCACCCAGTATTAGTTGGTTTAGCTTACCCCCGAATCTCTTACCCCATATAAAGCTTACTGTAATATTACGTAGTAATAGAGAGAATTTGCAGGTAATAAATATCATTATATCAATAAAATAGCTTTTTTCACCTAATTTTCAAAAGTATTAAATACGAAATATTCAAGAACCTTCTATTGCAAGGCTTCGAAGTGCCTCAATTTCATCCTGTTTTAGAACTCTATAATTTCCCTCATTCAGCTTACCCAGTGTTATATTGCCGACCTTTTCTCTACACAGGTCAATGACAGAATACTCGATTGCCTCCAGCATACGTCTTATCTGCCGCTTTCTGCCTTCATGAAGTATGAATTCCAGAATAGTTTTATCCTTGTCCTTGGACAAAACCTCAATTTCACATGGTCGAGTTCTTGCCTCTTCCAATTGTATGCCATTCCTCATTGTATTAATCAAGGCAATAGGAACATCACCTTCCACAGATACACGATACACCTTGTCAACTGAAGAGCCAGGATGCATTACAAGGTTAGCAAACTCCCCATCATTTGTAAGCAGAAGTAAACCGCGGCTGTCTGTATCCAATCTGCCAATAGGAAAAATCCTGGCCTTTGTGTCAATCAATTCTGCCACAGTTGGCTTTCCGGTGGTGCTTTGCAGGGTGCATTCATAACCAATTGGCTTATTCAATGCAAAATAAACTCTTTCCTGGGGATTAATAGGCTTACCGTCAACCAGAATTGTATCAGTATTAGAGTCTGCTGAATCGCCGATTTTCGCTGTCTGGCCATTGATTTTTACTCTACCCTGCTTAATTAATTCCTCGGCCTTCCGGCGGGAGCAGATTCCTGCGCTGGCTATGAGCTTCTGGACACGTTCTGCCATGAAAGTGTGATTACCATCAATGATATATTACTACGCCAATCAAAACAAGAACCTTTTATTCCAGTATTATATCCACAGTGACATGTACGTAGTGGTGGCCGGAGCAGGCCAGGTGGGAACACAAATTGCCCAGACACTTCTTGAAGAGGGGCACAGCGTTGCAATTATTGAATCCAATAAAAAGCAATTTGAAGATATTGAATCAATGGATGTTCTTTCTGTTCAAGGAAATGCTGGCAGCCCTGCAAAGTTACGTGAGGCAGGAATTAGCTCTGCGGACCTTCTTGTAGCAGTTACCGGGTGTGATGAGACAAATATCATTGCCTGCGTTATTGGAAAGTCCAAGGGCTGTAAAACTGTTGCCAGGCTCTCCAATTCAGATTATATGAAGGACGGTGCCGAGACTGGACGTTTGGACATCTTCAGCATTGATATGGCGGTTTCTCCTGACATGGTTACTGCCAGCCAGATAACCGAGATGCTGCTGCTTCCATCACTGGTTGAATCAGGTAAACTATCTGGTGAGGCCATAATTATAGAATTGCGGCTCAATGGAAGCTCAAAGGCAATTGGCAGAATGCCTGCAAGTCTGGGACTTCCCAAGGGGGCCATAATCGGTTCGGTGGCAAGGCATGGTACGGTTATTCATTCAGATAATTCAGGTGCTTTCAAGCCAGACGATAGAGTAATCATGGTTCTGAATTCAAAGGAAATGGTAGCAAATGTTGAGGCTGCTTTTGGAATGAATCCAGGAAATGGTAAAGCAGTAGGCCAGCGCCTGGAAACCGATATGCACAAGGTTGCAATTGTGGGAGCGACACATATGGGAATTCAGGTGGCAAAATCCCTGGAAGAAGATAGAGTTGTTCTGCTCATTGATGACAGCCAGGAGAGATGCGCTGCTGCAGCCGAGGAACTTGGCTCAACATTGATAATCTGTGGAGATGCAACTGATAATGACCTTTTCATGGACGAGGGAATTCAGGATGCTGGGGCTCTTGTTGCAGCAACAGATAAAGAGGAATATAACATGCTTTGCTGCCTGCTTGCCAAAAAATGGGGTGTTGGCAAGACACTGGCAATCGTTGATGATGCAGAGATGCGTCAGCTATTCGAGCAGGTTGGCGTTGATGTGGCTCTGAGTCCCAGAATGATGACTGTGAATACCGTAGTCCAGCATATTTCTGGAAAGAAAGTTTCTTCGACACTGACAACAATGCAGGGTTCTGGCACAAAGGTCATGGAGGTTGTGGTAAAAGAAAGCCTCTGGATGGTTGGAAAGGAATACGGCCAGCTCAAGTTTCCCAAGAATGCCTATGTTGGTTCAGTGGTTCGTGGCGGCAAGGTGATAATGCCAACCAATTTTGATATTGTACGGGCAGGAGATAAAATGATAATCTTCCTTGGCCAGGAATCATTGAAAAAAGTGGAAAAAATGTTCTCCCATCACAGCAAACGGGGGCTGTTTTAGGTCATGAGGTCAAAGGCGGTCCTGGCAACCTTAGGATACCTCATAATGATTTTCAGCTTTATGTTCATTGTTCCAATCATCACCGGTTTAATTTACAATGAGGATGCAGGATTTCTTGCATCTGCCTTTATAATTCCCCTGCTGGTATCACTGTGCCTGGGGTTCATTTTCTGGTTCAATAATAGGCAGTATGCCGAAGATCTTCGAGAAAGGGAATCATTCGTGGTTGTGGGCCTTGGATGGTTATTAATTGCCGCACTGGGCGCATTGCCCTACCTGCTTGGAGGAACATTGTCCAGCCCAATTGACGCATATTTCGAATCAATGTCTGGCTTCACCACCACCGGAGCAACAATACTTGACCCAGCACTTGGAGATTATATTGACGTGTACCCACACAGCATACTCATGTGGAGAGCCATAACAACCTGGCTTGGCGGAATGGGAATAATAGTTCTCAGTGTGGTGATACTGGCAAGATTTATGAATTCTGGCCTTTCCCTGTTCAAGGCAGAGGTTGCCGGGGCGTCGGTTACCAGGCTCAGGCCGAAACTGCATCAGACTGCCCGTCTCCTATGGGGAGTATATGGATTGTTCACCATACTGTCAATAATTCTCATGATGGTGGCTGGAATGCCTGCATTTGATTCTGTCTGCACTTCATTTTCCACACTGTCCACTGGCGGTTTCTCGGTTCATTCTGACAATATAGGGTTCTATGATAATCCAGCAATCGAAATGATGGTCATGTTCTTCATGATAATAGGGTGTACGAACTTCGTACTGCATTATCGTTTTATCACTGGCAAGTTCAGGGCAATAATCGAGGACTCGGAATTCAAATTATTCTTTATCTGGCTCACCAGTATTACGCTATTTGCAATTGCAGGGCTCATGATTACCAATACCTATGACATTACAGAATCATTCAGGGCCGGACTGTTCCAGGCGGTGTCTGCTGGAACAACCAGCGGTTTTTCAACAGAGAATGATTTGGCCTTGTGGCCTCCATTTGTTCATTTACTCCTGGTAATGCTCATGCTGGTAGGCGCAACCCTTGGCTCAACATCTGGTGGTCTGAAGATATCACGAATTATCATTCTGCTGAAAAAGGTTCAGAGCGGAATTCAGAAGGCAATTCATCCACGTTCTGTGGTATCAGTCAAGGTAGATGGAAAGACAGT
>DAOVXH010000078.1 GCA_030636255.1 Methanomassiliicoccales archaeon | reverse complement strand
CGGGATTGTGAGAACGGTTGATAAAATTTGTTATGCCTTGAAAATAATTATCTCCATTTGACAAGATATTCTATGCATTTTTTACCGTCTTTTTCAGCTTGCTTGTGGGTTATTAACGGTTTGTAGCCCCCAACGGTCTCTAAAGCCTCTGCATAATATCCAATGAGGTAAACGAAAAATATTTCAGGTGCATCAAAATCAAATACACGGAAATATGAGCCAGAAGGCCCATTATATTCCACTTCAAGATAACCTACATCATAATTATGTTTCCATACATCTGGGCCAATGCTGAATATCTTTTTTGGAGAGTTAGCAAGCATTATATCGAACTGGGCCACAGAGGATTGCTTGAATCCGGACCGTCCGAGAATTGTGAGCTCATTGTTATCAAGCTCAAATAGTTTGGATGTTACCTCGAGAAACAGCATTCTGGCATCAAGGGGATACCAGTGTCCACCTTTCAAATTATCTAGGTCAAGACGATGGCCATTGGCCTTCATCTCATCCATAACCTTCTGGAGACCAAACTTGCCATGTTTCTTTAAAACATACTCTATGTTTCCCTGAAAAATAGCTCCCTTGCAATTGCCTTTCATCGATAACATATAATGCATTAAGGGCTAATAATAATTTCTAAGATGAATAATGTTTAATATGTGTATAGAATAAGGAAATGTTACATATGAGTAATATAAAAGAATTATTGGGGAAGGCAGAAGCATCTTTTGAAAATGCAAAATATGAGGAGGCAAAAGAGCTTTGTCTGAAAGGTATCAAAAAATCGGAGAAGTCCAATGATACAGCCTCAATAAAGACAACGATAAAGTTCCTAAACATACTTTCTGATTGTGATGATATGCTTGGCAAATGGTTTGATAGTACTCTAAACCTGGAGAGAATTATTGAGCTGGCAGAAGAACATAAGTATCCAACAGAAAAGGCAGAGGCCATGATAAAGGTGGGAGCTCAACTTACAAAAAGTGGCAAATGGGAGAAAGCCAGAATTAAATTTGAAAAGGTTAAACCAATGGTGGAAAAATTCGAAAATCCCTATTTTCTTGGACTCACATTAAGCGGGCTTGGAGAGATATATTTCAGAACCGGGAAGGTCAATGAAGCAATTGCTACTGGCCAAGAGGTTGTTGATATAGGCGAGAAGATAGATAATCAAAGTTTGATAGGAAAGGCAACAAACATAATCATGGTCAGTTGGTACGGAATTGGGGAGTTTGAAAAGGCATTGGAAGCCAATTTAAGAACAATCGAGGCCTACAAAAAAATAGGAGACAATTCCAGACTTGCAATGGCCTTCAACAATAGGGGTTCTATATACAAGATACTTGAAGAATATGATAAGTCCCTGGATAGCTACAAGGAAGGGTTGGATGCAGTTGGGGATGATGCTGCAATTCATGAACTTGCCTACTTTTACCCGAATATAGCCGAGTGCTATGTCCTGCTTGGACAGGCCTCTGAGGCTGAGAGGGTCATAAAAGAAGCAGATGAAATAATGAAGAATTCTGAAGACAAATACGCTGTTGCATATCTCTGGATGGTAAAGGGCATGGTTGAAAGCTTGAACGGAAATGAAGATAAGGCCATTGATTGGCTGTACAAGGCCGAGAAAAGAATGAAAGCCCTGGATGTGCCATTCGACACTGGTATGATTGCCATAGAGCATTCAAAAGCACTTACAAGATTTGGGCACAAGTACGATGGATTGATGAAGCTAGAAGAAGCATTGGCCTATTTTGAAGAGAGCAAATCAAAATACATGATAGAAAAGACCAAGATGCTTATTGAGGAAAATGAAGCTACCAAACAATAAGTCTTTGATTAATCCCATTTGATAAGGAACTCATGGCATTTTTTGCCATTAAATTCAGCTGGCTCATGGGTAATAACTAGATTTTTGGCACCCACTTTCTCGAAGGCTGAAGTATAATAGCCAACAAGATAGACAAAGAAAATAGGGTCAGCATCAAAATCAAATACTCTGAAATATGAGCCCTCTGGACCATTGTATTCTGCTTCAAGGGAGCCAATATCATAATTGTGCTTCCATACCTTTGCACCAATATCAAATATCATTTTCGGGGAACCGGCCAGTGTCAGGTAGAACTGGGCAATTGCAGATTTATTGAACCCGGAACGCCCCAACAAGAGAAGCTGTTCATTGTCAAGGTCAAATATCTTGGAGGTGGACTTGAGAAATTGCATTCTGGCATCAAGGGGAAACCAGTGGCCATCCTTCATGTTCTCCAGGTCCAGATGATAATTGTTCTTCAGCATGTCCTCCATTACCTGCTGGAGCCCCAGCTTGCCGTGTTTCTTGAGAACATACTCGATATTTCCTCTGAAAATAGCACCCTTGCAATTACCTTCCATGAAGTCATATATGGGTATGCTGATTAATATAATTTATCAGAAAGCAATCTAGAACAACCCTAGGCCGCTGGCAAGAGAAAGGCAGCCCATGAATATTATCAAAAGAGTGGTCATTTTTTTGAATCTGGCCTCGTCAATTTTCAAGGCCAATCTGGAACCAATAAAAGCCCCGACTATCAAACCTGGCAATAAAATTCCAGATATAGTGATTATCTCAGATGTCAAAAGCCCTGCAAAAAGGAACACTGGTAGGGTGACAAGATTAATGAACATGAAGAATGCGATAAGGTTGGCCCGGAACTCCTGTTTACCCATTTTCTGATTGGAAAAGAAAATAATCAGCGGTGGTCCAGACATGGAAACACTGCCATTCAAAATTCCTCCGGCAAAACCAATAGGTCCCATTGCTAGCTTTTCATTCTTCACGGTCTTCCGAATTTCAAAAAGTTGTGCCAGCCCAAAAATTATAATCACAAGGCCGATGAGCAATTTCATAATGCCAGTATCTGCAATTAACAGCAGATAAGTGCCTATGGGTATTCCAAGAATCCCGCCAAGCATCAATGGCCAGATACGTTTTAGCTGAATGTCCTTGCGAAGCTCATAGACCAGAAAAATATTCAGAAACAGGGACAGCACAACCATTATGGGTATCAATTCCTGGGAAATCATAACCAGAACCAGCAAAGGCAATGCAAACTGTGAAAAACCAAACCCTGCCAGTCCCTGGACCAGGCCAGCAAGCAGAATAACTGTTATGGCAAAAAAAAGTGCCAGGGTTAGTTCCATACTAACCCAGCTTCTTTTTAAGATGTTCCACCAGACCGCCGGAATTAATAATTTCCATTACAAATGGAGGTAATGGACGGAATGTCATTTCCTGGCCAGTGGTGATATTCTTGATTGTGCCGCCTTGAAGGTTAAACTCAATCTCATCGCCATGATTCAGCGCATCCACGCACTCTGGAGATTCTATGACTGCAATTCCCTGGTTTATGGCATTACGATAGAATAATCTGGCAAAGGATTTTGATACCACTGCCTGAACTCCGCAATATCTGAGGCAGCTGGCAGCCTGCTCTCGACTTGAACCGCAGCCGAAATTTGTGTCTGAAACCACTATGTCGCCTGGTTTCACGCCTTTTGAAAATTCCTTGTCCAGGTCTTCCATTGCATGGCTTGCCAGATAATCTGGCTCATAGCTGTCCAGGTATCTTCCTGGCAGGATGACATCTGTGTTGACGTCCTTGCCGTATTTCCAAACTTTTCCGCTTTTAGCTACCATGAACTTTCCCTCCTTGGGTCTGCAATTTCACCTTTTACTGCGCTGGCAATTACCGTGGCAGGGCTTGCCAGGTAGATACCAGCCTCTGTGCTGCCCATCCGCCCCTGGAAGTTCCTGTTGGTTGAAGCAATGCAGTTCTCACCTGCAGCCAAAATACCCTCATGGGCTCCAAGACACGGCCCGCAGCCAGGGTTGATAACCATTCCGCCGGCCTTGACAAAGCGCTGGAGAATTCCTTCTTCCATTGCTTCAAGATAAACCTGCCTGGATGCCGGGGCAACTATTAGCCTTACATCTGGATGAATCTCTTTTCCATCAAGCATTCTGGCTCCTGCCTCCAGGTCCTCGATTCGACCATTGGTGCATGAACCAAGAACTGCCTGGTGAACCTTTGTGCCTGCCACTTCTGCCACATCCTTGACATTGTCAACTGAATGTGGACATGCCACCTTTGGACCTATCTGGCTGACATCTATCTCAAGTTCCTTGGCATACTTTGCATCCGGGTCTGGTGTTACAACATTGTATTCCTTGTCTGTTCTGTCATGAAGGTAATCATAAACCTTCTGGTCAGGCGCAATAATGGCTGCTTTCGCACCCATCTCCATGGACATATTGGTGATTGTCATTCTTGCGCCAACAGACATCTTGTCCACTGCTGGACCAAAATATTCAATGGCCTTGTAATTGGCACCTTCGGCGGTCAACTGGCCGCAGATATGCAGTATAATATCCTTGGAGAATACCCTGTCATTAAGGTCACCAGTAAGTTTTATTCGGAAGGTTTCAGGAATCTTCAGCCACAGTTCTCCGGTTGCCCAGACTGCAGCCATCTCGGTTGCTCCAATGCCGGTGGAGAAAGCTCCAAAGGCGCCATAGGTCGTTGTATGAGAATCAGTTCCGGCAATTAACTCGCCTGGCACAACATGGCCAAATTCAGGCATAATCTGATGGCACACGCCTTCTCTAACATCATAGAAATGCTTGATGTCCTGGCTCTTTGCAAATTCCCGTATCTTTTTATGACCTTCGGCAGTCTTTATATTATTGGCTGGCACCCTGTGGTCTATTGGGATTATAATTCTATCAGCATCCCAGACCTTTTCCACACCTATTTCTTTAAAAACCTTGGAAACTAGGGCTGCATTGTCATGACTCATGGCAATGTCTACCCTGGCATTCACTATTTCTCCTGGCTCCACATGATCTGAGCCTGACGCCCTCATCAAAATCTTTTCGGCAATGGTGTAACCCATATGAACCACCGAGTATGAATCTCAATAGGCTATTTGAAGGTTTATGTTCAGGTCTTTTTTTCACAGTGTGGACATGGACGGCCTTTTTCAATCTCGTTATTGCAATCTGGACATGGAACAGTTTTGACTGGAATCATGTCAATTTTCTTTTTTACCAAAACAATGGCTACAACTAGTATGATTGCAACTATGATTAGAATAAACCAGAAATATTTTCCAAAAAATGAAGTTGGGGCGTTGGGGTCAACAGTAATATCAGGGTCCATTGGGTCAAAATCCTCTGTATCTGGAACACCATCTCCGTCATCATCAGTGTCTGCATTGTCACCGATTCCGTCATTGTCAGTGTCAGTATCTTCTGTCGGGTCTAATGGAAAATCATCATAAATGTCATAGGTTCCATCATTGTCGTCATCATCGTCCTGGCTGTCTGTGATTCCGTCCATATCAAAGTCTACCATTGTACTGAAATTCATCTGGAAATAATCCATTGAATTACCTTCAATATCTGTTGCCATTGTATTGATTGTGATATTGTATGAAGTGTTTTGATCAAGATTGGGTGATAAACGAACAACCAGTTCGTCACTATGGCCATTCCACCCGTAAGACGTGGCAAAATTCTCATTGATTGGCAAATAATTCAGAGCATCTATCACTGAGTCAGTATCCATGGGTTCGCTGAATTTTATTGTGACATTGGTCATCACTGGAAGGTCCATGCTATTATTATTAGGAGAAAAGGACACAATCCATGGCGAACAATAGTCAGGCAGGGCAGGTTTCATAAGCGGATAATTGTCTGTATTATTTTTGCTGATATTAAACGGTTCATCGGCTATCCAGTCCATTCCCTGAATGTCCTGGTCCTGTCCTGAAAATGCATCAACAAAATCAAATCCTTGGTAATAGTTGCCACCTGAGGGGTAGCCATTGTCCCAGATATTATTGCCTTCGACAAAAATAGGTTCTCTGTTTAGAATGAAATTATTGTTGTATATCGTGCTGTTAATAGACGGAGCCTTGGAGCTTATTTCATCTATGAAAAGTCCACAGTAATCGTTATCAATGAAAGAGTTGTTTTTTATCAGGCAGTATGAAGAAGATAAGAGGCATGTGCCATTGTAGCCATTATTGGTGAACTGGTTCATGGAAATAGTATTGTTGGAACTTCGATAAAACCTTAGGCCATTCTCCAGATTTGAATCAATAGTGTTATTGTTTATGCTGGTCAAGTTTGAATCACGAATTTCGATACCAGATAAATTATTAGAAATTACATTATTTGAAGAAATTGCGAGATTATCCGAATCCCATGCATATAATCCGTTCCATTCATTAAAGGTGAGATTATTGCCAGTTAAATTATTGTCACTGGAACTGGATATTCTTATGCCATCTCTCTGGCTACCGTTCACATTGTTTTTGTTTATATCTAAAAAATGACATTCAACAATATACATGCCATACTCCGCATTTGAAATATAATTAGATTTTATATCTGAATTTGTTACTCCATTAATATAAATTCCAGTATCGTTACAATTAGTGATTACATTGTTTCGAAGGGTGAGATTGTCACATGTGCCAATTGACATCCCATAGTTTGCTTTGTCTATGTAATTATCAATAACGGTGCAATCTGAACCAGATATGGATAGCACCCTACTAGATGAATGGGGGCCAGACCCGATGAATACATTGTCCAAAATTCGATTGTCATTACCATTTACACTGATTGAGCTGTTTGTCATTTCATTCAGGTATAATTCAACACTATCGGCAGAATTGAGCTGAACTCTGGCATTGAAGATTTTATTGCTCTGTATGTTAATGTCAGACACATCTTCAATATCAATGTAGCTCTCAGAATAATTGAAAGTATTATTTATCATATTAATATTGGTTGAATCAAATATATTTACTGGCTTCAAACTATCAATGGAATTTTCTGATAGGTAGATATAGTCTGAAAAAAGAACACTAACTGCTTCAGCTTTGCTAATATCAAGGTCTGTGCATCGAACATTAGAGCATTCAATAAGGTATACCTGGCCGGCATTTGAGTCAACCTCAATATTGCTTTCATCCACAAGATATTGGACTGGCTTTCCATTGACAAGGTTTGTGTCATCTATGGCATGTGAATTCCAATGAGACAGAACATCATAATCTTTCCACATGTTAATAACAATTCCTCGCCCATGGACCTGATTGCCAGTCATGATAAGGCCCTCTGATTCCACTGTGCCTATGAATCCAGATACTTCATTATTACTCAGTATAGTATAATCTGAAAATTCTAATGAAATACCTGAATCATATCCTGATATATTGTTACCGATAATTGAATTGTCTGTAGCAGTATAGAGTTCTATGCCACCATAATTGCTAGTATTTACTGTACACTGAACATAATTTGCCTCAATGTGACAATCATCCGACCACCCCAATTCAATTGCACTAGCATTGGACAAAATATGATTGCCAATTAAGTAGATATATTGTGAATCGTACACCTCAATACCTTTACCAAAACCATAGTTATCGTATAGAGTAATATAATCACTTTCAGTTACATAATAATCATCAAAGCCACTAAAAAATGCTTCATTATATGATAGATTATTATTTGTGGAATAATGAACAGAAAAGGCAAAATACGAGTTGTTTTCTGCCTTGTTATACATTACTTCGCAATCTTCAGAGTCTGATATTGAGATTCCAAAGTTATTATTCGCTGCATAATTATTGATTATCTGGCACTCTTTTCCGTCTATGTTAAATCCACCAAATTCATTTTCATAGGCAGTATTATTTGAAATAGTAACATTTGAACCCATAAGCCCAGAAATTCCATACCAGTCATTTGAATATAACGTGTTATTGTCTAATGTGGAATTATAGAGATACGCGAAGTAGATTCCCCTGACACAACCAGTAATATCAT
>DAOVXH010000187.1 GCA_030636255.1 Methanomassiliicoccales archaeon | reverse complement strand
TTAGTTCCTTTTCCCCTGTCCATGGAGTTCCATGGGCTCAGACTGGATGATTTCCAGATAGAGGCTTGCGAGCATATAACAAACGGAGATTCTGTAGTTGTATCTGCTTCAACTGGCACAGGAAAGACACTTATTGCAGAGTATGCCATTGAATTTTACACTGCCCATGGCCAGCGCTCTGTTTATACATCGCCAATCAAGGCACTGTCCAATCAAAAATACAGGGATTTTGTAGAACAATTCGGTGCCGACAAAGTAGGAATTCTAACTGGTGATGTATCAATAAACAAGGATGCCCAGATACTTGTCATGACCACCGAGGTCTATCGAAACATGGCACTTGCAGACCCTGCCAGCATTCAGGACGTTGGAATATTGATAATGGATGAGGTCCATTTTATGAATGACCCAGAACGTGGAACTGTCTGGGAAGAATCTATTATCTTTTCACCGGATAGCGTTCGATTCCTGGCACTTTCTGCCACAATTCCAAATGCACATGAGTTTGCTGACTGGATAGCCAGTATCCATGACCATGATGTTCGTGTTATCCAGTACCTGAAAAGGGCTGTGCCACTGACACATAGCTTTTATTTTGGCGGGAACAAGGTAATTCCCAGACAGGATATCACACATTTCATGAATGTCAGCAAGGGCCGGCCAGAGTACCGCTCCAAGAAAAGCAGAGGCCGCGATAAGAACAAGAAAAAAAGGCCATCAGGCAAGGGGCCAAATCATCTGGAGCTCCTCAGGACCATGATATCCAGGGACCAGTATCCATGTTTGTTCTTTGTGTTTTCCAGAAAGGACTGTGAGAGCAAGGCACTTGAGGCAGCCTATAATCTTCATTTTGAAATGGGGCCAGGACCGGTAATGGACGATATTATCGAGGAGCATCTCTCAGACCCGGAATTTGCTGATATGGATTCCATTCAGAACCTCATAAATGTACTGGAGAGAGGTGTGGCATTCCATCATGCAGGTATGCTTCCTGCTGCAAAAAGAGCAGTTGAAGAGGCATTCGGTCACAATCTTATCAATGTGCTCTATGCAACAGAGACCTTCGCCGTGGGAATAAATTACCCTGCCAGGGCAGTTGCCTTTGCGGGAATGAAAAAGTACGATGGCACACATCACAGGTATGTTAATTCCAAAGAGTACTTTCAAATGGCCGGAAGAGCAGGACGCCGTGGAATGGATGACCAGGGCACTGTAATTGCTATTGTAGACCAGTATTCTGATGACCTGGGTGAAATACGAGATTTAACCAGCGCAGATAGAATTCCAATATTTTCGCAATTTGAACTATCTTATAACACGGTTCTGAACCTTCTGGACCGACACGAACACAGGGAGATTGAGGCAATTCTGAAAAAGAGCTTTGATTCATTCCTGAGAAAAAGAGCTGGCCAGAGGGTGAATGTAATGGCATCCTGGAATAATCGGGTCCGCACCCTGAGGAATCTTAACTATGTTGATGGTAATAATCTCACCAGAAAAGGGCGTTTCACAACCAAAATATTCACTGAAGAATTGCTAACAACAGAGGTATTTGGCGATGACAAATGGAAGAAATGGGACAATATTGATATCGCATGCCTGGCTGCTTCAATTACCTATGAGCATCGGCATAATAGAAGGGCAAAACGTCCAAAGCGCGGCCCCAGATTTTACAGAATACTTGACAAGATTCAGAGCAATCAGTATCTAATGCGCAATCTAAGCTTGAACGGACTGGCAATGCGAATTCCCCTTGTAGAGCAATGGGCCTCTGGAGTAAGTTTCAGCGAGATAGTAATAGAGCATAACCTTGCAGAAGGCGATATTATTCGAATATTCCGCCAGGCAATAGATGTTATGGAACAGGTGAGACGGGCTACCAATTCAGAGCCGCTCAGGGACAAGCTCTCCGGCGCAATCCACCTGCTGGACAAGGAAGTTGTTGCTGTTAGTTTTGAGTAATAATCAAATATAATTCCACACTATCATAAAAATCATCTACATTGAAATCATCTAGATAGCCCAATACAAAATCTACCTCTGTAAGTGAGTCTTGTCCACATGTTACGTTAATCATTTCTCTATCTACCGTAACATCATACTCTCTCAATTCAAAAGTGAATGTAACATCATTGTCCAGGTCATGCTCGAAAGCATATAATTCACATTCAATATCAAAATAATAACCCAATTCATTGTCATATGATGCAAAAGATTTTTTATCACCAATGTTGAACGTGAATACAGCTCCGTAAATAGGGACTCCAACTATAGTAGTTATATTCCAATGAAGTTCATATGTATGATCTAATTCTGCGAAATCGTAATATCCACTCAATAAATTTGTAGGATCTAACCCAATCCACCCCTCTCCAAGATAAGATTCTATTTTTTCTTGAACGCTGTTCTGTGGCGGAGAATATGATGGAATCTTTACTGCAACATATATGTGAATAATTATAATTCCATTGAATTCTCCAGCAGTATATACAATTGCTACATCTTCCAGCCCCATTGCAAATAACAAAGACGCAAGAAGTGACGCATAATCTGCGCACACTCCTTCTTTAGTTGTTAATGTAGTTACAGGATATGAAGCCACATACAATACGCTATCTACATAATTAATTTCCTCGGCCACATAATCATATGCAGCTTTTGCTTGCTGTACAATGTCATCAGGGTGAGATTCCTTGAAGCCATTAGCCAGATCTTGAATCTTAGGAGTAATCTGAACTGTTAACAGGTTAGTGGTTTGAACATAATCATGAGGATAATTTCCCCACAACAGTGTGCTACTTTCGATTTTTAAATAGCCTAAATCAGATGGTGTTGTTGGGTATCTATTATAAAAATCTGGATCATTGGGGTTAATTGGGGTTAAGGCTGAATAATCTAATAATACATAACTTACACTTGCTAATACTATTACCAGTACAATAACAAATGCAAATAATTTTTTATTATGCAAGATATTTGATTCAGTTCGGATGGAACTTTCATTATTGATTCCGTCCTGATTTGGTCGAGATGATGGATGAGGATCGATGGTCTCGAATGACTCCTGAGGTTCATCTGCACTTTTTTTTGGCATTC
>DAOVXH010000072.1 GCA_030636255.1 Methanomassiliicoccales archaeon | reverse complement strand
GGCAGGAAAGACACTGAAATACGATTACAATATACTCAAGAAGGCCGGAACCCCTGAGGAAAAGGTCCTGGGAATCATAGAGGCAGATTATGGCCGCTCAGATGATTTCAAGGCCGCAGTCAAGGGCGATGAACTGAATCTTGTTCTGGCTGACATGTGCAAATATGACCAGGCATGGTTCACCCTGAAGTACAAGGTTGTAAGCGATCTCAGGCAGTTCCTGGATATCAAAACAATCAATTTCATTGAAGAATATGTTAAAAAGGAAGAACCTGTGGAAGAACCAGCCGCAGAGGAAAAGCCAGCCAAGGAAGAAAAGGTCCCTGAAGAACTGGCACCAGAAGAGCTTGGCTCCGAAGAATAATATCTTTTAAATTAGACAGAGAGGAAAGGAATTTTAAAGTTCCTTTCCTACCTTTGATTTCTTGTGCACTACAAGCTTTTTGGCCTTTACTTCACTGATTAGGCATTTTGGTCCAAGTTCCACATTATCGCCTTCCAGGTATTCTGCCGTTGTTGCTTCAAGGTAGATATCCTTTCCAATTATTTTCTTGCAGATTAATTCGGTTTTTGGCTTATTGTCCTTTATTTTGACATCTATCTTATCTGCTTCCAGATTTCGGATAGTGCTTTTGCCGCTGAGGTCTGCTTTGAATTCGCCGGCCTTGAGAGTTCCTTCTACATCTGCAACTCCCAAAAGGGTAAACCTTCCTGCAGTCACATTATCCTTGCACTTTAGCACGCCCATTACCGATAATTCCTCCTTTGAGGTTATGGATTTCTCAATCTTGGTTGCTCCGGTAATGCGGAAATTATCTGCACTCACGCTGCCAAGTACCTTGAAGGCACCCTTGGCCCTGATAAGCTCGGCCTGGATATTTCCCTCGACCTTCATTGCTCCCCCTACCTTGAGGATTGCAACCTTGACATCTCCATTTACCTTGCATGAGCCTTTTACCTCGGCTATTTCAGCATCCAGATTGCCAGCTACCTTTCCTGCAGCCATACAGGTGAATTCCCTTGCATAGACATCAGCGAACTTTCTGGATTCCCTTGGTCCTATGTCTACTCTGTCGACTCTTGTTCTTTCTGTCATTTTTTTCCCTCCATGCTTAAATTGTTGCCGCATGTACCCTCATTGCATAGGCCAGGGAATCCGTGGAAGAACTTCCAGGGTCCCTCGGGCCACCGATCATCTCTCTTATCCTGTTCTCAATTTTCTCGAACATATCATATCACCATATAGGCAATAAGGTGGTCAAAGAGTATAACCGGACCGAGCAATTGTGACCATTAAGTGAGCACTCCACAGGGCTAAAACCTACATCCTTTCACTAAACAGATTGAATGACATGATTAGATTGGTTATACTGTCATCCAATTATTTTCAATGATGTAGATTTTAAAGCGGGAAGTGCTTTTACTGAACTAATCCTCGCTTCATTTGCATGCGGCTCGGATATGTTCAGCGGACACTACAATACAGAATAAGGTAATAACTATATTGTTACCATTCAATAAGAAACTCGCAACAACTTGCCCCGCCCTTCAATTGGCACTGGGTTTCTTTTACAGTTCCATTGGTCTTTGTAAGTTCCAAAGCACCTATAAAAGCGCCTTTCCAGGCAATACAAGAATATTCATCCGCCGCTGTATCGGTCATTATAATTTTGGCATAATTATCATGAATATCAACTTCCATTGTTCCGCACTTGAATACCTCACTGTGATTTTCAGGCGCCCTCTTCAGAATGCTCTTGATATTGGCGAACCTTATGACATACGAGAAGATGCCCTGATTTCTAACAGTATATGCTCCAGCCTTGGTGACCTGCTCCTCGCCTTTATTTTTGAATATCCATTCCTGGACTGTGCCGCTGCTGGTAATCGGATACCACTGACCTTCATTGATATCCTTTGGATCCATGCCAGTGTCCTTTATGAAATTATCAAGACCTTCCTGGCCCCATGTCTTTTTTATGTAATTTATAAATCCCAGGGGAACCGAGCCCCTGCATAATTGCTCTTTTTCTGTCATTCCTATCAATACATTAATTGTTTTTTATAAGATATTTAATTTTCGATGGAATAAACTTAACAATTCCAACAAGTATGGTGAAATTCCGATAGTTATATAGAAAGTTATATATTCTTAAATATATATTAAGGGTCGGGATGCACTATGGATGAGTTAACAAAAGGAGACACAGTAATTTTATATCCGCCACTGGGAAAGAACCCCAGTCTGGCGCTTTACAGCGGCCAAGAGGCAGTTATTGCCGAGGAACCAGTAATCGAATCGAAGTGGTGTCTGGTTCAGATGAACGGTGACATGGAAATGAAAATGCCAAAACACTGGTTCAGGAAACGTTAGTCCTCAGCGTAGACAATATCAGCATCAAAGGTCTTTTCTGCCCATGTAATGAGCTGTTTAGCATAGCCTAATTTTTTCAGTTTAAGTTCCATATCAATAATAGGTTTGCCCATTGGATTGTCATAATCAAAGCCCTTGAGAATTATCTTCCGGGCCCCGAAATGAATGGCCATGAATACTGCTCTATCTCCGTCTGTGAACCCGCCAAAATTGTAGATTCCTGGGAATGGTTCTGCCTGTGTTGTTCCGATTACTGGCGGACTGAAACTGGGAACCCATTCCTTGATTGCCTCAAAATTATCTCCATGGGCATGAATGATTGCTATTGCGCCTTTCTTATTGGCCTCCACCTGTGCCGGAACATCGCCGTCCAAATCAGTCACAATAATCTCGGGCCAGATATTTTTGTCCACCAGTTGGTCAGTGGTTGAGCCTGCGGAAATCTTCACAACATCGCCGAAGTCCATATTTGTGAAAGGTGCAGGGCCGAATATCATTACATCCTTGCCCCGAATAAGCTTGTCCAGTAATTCAGGTTCGCCGCCTCTGTGGCCTTCCAGCTCCAGAAGCAGCTCCGCTGCCCTGGTGTCCTCTTCCGGCTCAAGGCCAAGGTTCTCAACTATCTGAGCGTACCAGTGTTTCCATTGCTCCCAATTCATGGTATCGGTGGAGAATTGACAATCAAGATTATAAATGTGCTGGCCAATTCCGGTCCGTGGCAATTGATATTTCCCTCTCTCCGGGCATAAAACTGGCGGCGGAACACGCTGTGTACATAAGGGCAGATGATACCCTGGTAATTAGCGATTTGCATCTTGGGTATGAGGCCGCGCTCCAGGCAGAGCATGTGGCAATACCCCGATTTCAGCTTGAAAGCATGGTGGAACGGCTTGAAAAGCTACTGGCCAGATATGATCCTGAACTTGTGCTGATAAATGGGGACATGAAGCATGAATTTTCAAAGAACAAGAACCAGGAATGGGATGAAGTTGAGAAAATAATAGATGTTCTTGAAGGAAGGGAGATTGTTGTTGTTAGGGGCAATCATGACAATTATCTCCAGACAATTCTGGCCAACCGTGATATTAACATGGAAGAATCATTTACTCTTCCGGCCAGCCAGGTTTTATTTTTACACGGGCATAAAAATATTGATTATGAAGGTCTGCGAGTATTCAGCCATGAACATCCTGTGCTGCGGTTCAGGGACGAAGTGGGAGCCCAGGTAACATTGCCATGTTTTCTATTTGACGAAAAGAATAATATTCTGATAATGCCTGCTTTTAGTCCTCTGGCCTCTGGCACAAATGTGATATCTCCGGAGAAGAGCTTCATGAGCCCCGGTCTCAGAAATCTGGACCTCTCGGATGCCAGGATTTATGTCATTCAGGACGGGATAATGGAATTCAGCAGGGTAGGGGACCTACGGGAAATGCGAGATGATGCCAGGTTTGAAATGATTAATAGAAAAAGACGGATGTGAGGACTAAGCAAAGACAGTTAAGATGAAACTTACTAATATGAAGTAAACAATCCAGAACCATGACCCATGATTATGATGTTATAGTGGTGGGAGGCGGCCCTGTCGGGGGCTGGACTGCCAGAAATATTGCTAAGGCAGGTCTCAAGGTCGCTGTTATTGAAGAGCATATGAAAGTTGGAGAGCCAGTGCAATGCGCCGGTATCATCACTCCCAGAGTTTTTGACATGGTAGAGTTTGCAGACAAGTCAATACTCAATGAGGTCAAGGGAGCTAATATTTATTCACCGGCTGGTAACAAATTGACCATTGGTACAGAGAAGGTCCAGGCAAAAATAATAGACCGCACAAAATTTGACAGCCTGATAATGGACAGTGCAATGAATGAAGGTGCTGAACTTATCACTGGAAATCGTGTAACTGGACTTGTCATGGGAGAGCATTGCGAAGTTACTGTGGGGGATAAAACCCTGAAATCCAAATTAATAATCGGCGCAGACGGTGCAAAATCAAATGTCAGAAGCTGGTTAGGCCTTGAGGAGCCAGCCTATTATCTCAATGGGTTCGGTGCTGATATTGAGGGGGTAAAAATACCCCATGATAAAGTCAATGTATTTTTCGGGAGCCAGCTTGCACCCAATTTCTTTGCGTGGATGATTCCTGCAGGAGATATTGTCAGGGTTGGGCTGTGCATGCGCGAAGGCCAGGACACGGTTTACCATTATTTCAAAAAATTATTCGAGGGCGGAAGTGCCTCTGCTCCATTACTGGAAGGAAGCCAGGTGGCAAAAACCTATGCCGGAATAATTCCTCTGGGCCTGCCAACCAAGACCTATGCCGATAGAGGCATGATAGTTGGAGATGCAGCAAGTCATGTCAAGGCAACCAGCGGTGGCGGAATTTATCCGGGACTGGTATGCGCCCAGCACTGTGCACAAACTGCCATTGAGGCATTGGAAGCTGACGATACTTCAGAGAAAATGTTAGCCAATTATCAAAAAGCATGGCTCAAGGACATTGGCGACGAGCTGAAAAAGGACATAATGATCCACAAGGTATTTGCCAGTTTGACCGACGAGCAGATTGAGGATGTCTTCAATATGGTGTCTGATGAAGAAACACTGGCAGTCATCAATAAAGTTGGAGATATAGATTATCCTTCAAGATTGGGCTGGATGCTTTTGAAGAGGGAGCCTAAGCTTTTGAAATATGCCGGGAAGTTCCTACGGTATGGATTGAGAGGAAGATAATACCAAATAATCAGTTCGTTGAATACGAATTCAGCAAACTTTTGATTAGTATTCGACAATGGCATGACTGCATTTTATCATTAAATCTAATGCCATGAGGCTCGCAACATTCTGATGGCAGTCAGTGAATGCATAGATAAATCCAGCAAAGTAAAGCATTCGCCTTGATTGAGCAATCTCCCAGCAAACACAATCAAAAATTCCGCAATCGCATATTGATTTGGAAGCGGATTGCGGGGAGACATAGATTATCCTTCAAGGCTGGGCTGGATGCTATTGAAGAGGGAGCCTAAGCTTTTGAAATATGCGGGTAAGTTTTTACGGTATGGCTTGAGAGGAAGATAGTAGCCATTTTGCCAACTTTGTGTTAGGAATTACTTTTATATACCCCCTCTGGCTAATCAGATACAATGAGCATAGAGCGCAAAGTGAAGAGACTCATCGAGCTTGGAATCGACCTTGGAACCAAGGACGCTGTAAAAAGTACATTGGAGACCATGGGCTCTGATACAGACTACATTGATGAGATTTATATCACACTTAAAAATCACCTCAATGCCAAGGCATTTGCTTCTGTGCCAGTGTCCGAAAGAATTCTTTTTATATCACATTGCATGCGCAAAACCCCGGAATGTCCCGCAGAGATGAGCGAGGAAGGGTACATATGCAAGAAATGTGGGGCCTGTGATATTGGCAGAATAATGGAAGAGGCAGATAAGCTTGGATACAGGTCATTCATAGTTCCCGGGGGAAGTATGGTGTTCAAAATATGCGAAAAATATCGCCCGAAAGCTGCCTTCGGGGTTGCCTGCTATTATGAACTTGAGGAAGCAATATCAAAACTTTCCAGGGTGGGAATTCCCACAAGGTCAGTGCCGCTGAGCAAGACTGGCTGCGTTAATACAAAGGTGGATGTGGAGAGAGTCATTAAAACATTAAAAATTTAAAATATAAATCAATTTATTATTTTTAATTAAATATTAATGCATGAATTAATAAGAGTCGGCCTTTTCATTAATTGTCTTTATCAGCCGCTCAGTAAAGTCCTTTGTGCCACATTCCCCTCCAATGTCCTTTGTCCAGTTATTCTTGTCCTGGAACATATTTTTCAGGCTTTCCCGGATTAGGAAGGCCGAGCGAGGCAGTTCAAGATGATCCAACATCATTGCAGCCGAGAGCATCATTCCGGTTGGATTTGCAGCATCCTTTCCAGCAATGTCCGGTGCAGAACCATGAACCGGCTCGAAAAGTGCATGGTCCTTTCCAATATTTGCTGATGGGGAGAATCCCAGGCCTCCAGAAAGGCCGCCTGCCTCATCAGACAATATGTCGCCGTAAAGGTTCAGTGTCACGATTACATCAAATTTATCAGGTTCTTTGGCCAGGTACATAGCTGCTGCATCCACCAGAACATCATCACTTCGAATTTTATTGTAGAAGGCGAAATTTACTGCGGTTCCGTAGAAGAGCTTTTTAAACATTTCATCCGAGGTTCTTAGCACATTGGCCTTGTGCACGCATGTTACTTTTTTCCTGTCATGTTCTGATGCATATTTGAAGGCATAATCAATAATGCGCTGGCAGGCATATTCTGATATTGTGCGCTTGGTGATGACAATATTATTGTCAAATTCTTCCTCCTCGGCACCGTACATGCCTTCGGTATTCTCCCGAACTATAACCACGTCCAGGGGAACAAGGCAAAAATCTATGTTCATGCAGAGTGCTGGCCTAATATTGGCAAAGAGGTCCAGATTCCAGCGCATGAGCAGTAAAGGGGAGACATAATCCCTCCGTCTTGGTGTTGTTAGAGCTCCAAAAAGTATAGCATCAGAAGTTGTAGCCAGTTCCAATGTTTCTTTTGTTATGTAAACTCCGTTTTTTTCAAAGGATTGAGTCCCAACTATGGCCTTTTCATAGTCCAGATTAACATCAAGATTGTGAAGAACTTCCAGGGTTGAGTCTATAACCTCAGGGCCCACTCCATCTCCCGGAATAACGCAGATCTTCGGCATAATCACCTACTTTTTCTTGGTTTTCTTGGTTGTTGTCTTCTTTGTGGTCTTCTTGACCGTGCCATCAGCTTGAGGAATTGTTTCAGTAACAGTTGTGACTACTGGCACAGGGTCTGGCATTGGAATCTTGGATATTTCCCTCTTAACAGTTTTATTGGTATAATCCTTGAGTTTCTTCTCAAGAACATTTAACTTGCCTTCCATGGCTTTAATTTCCGAGGGGGAACTGCCCTTCTTGCCAGTTTCTTTTTTGAGTGCCTTTATATCTCGCTCTAGCTCGGTGGTCCTCTCATTGAGATTGTGGGCCCGCTTGCTGTCCCTGAACACGGTTTCCTTTATCTCCTTGGAAATAGCCAGGTCACCCTGCATTGATTTTATCTCTTTCTTGATGCCACTTATGGTCTTGGCAGAGTCTTTAATCTGCCTCTGGGCCTTGGATAGTTCCATCTCCATTTCCTCGGAGACGCCGTCTCCATTCGCCACATCCTTGAGCTTCAGGTTCATTTCCCGGACAGTCTTGGTAAGCTCGGCCAGGTCATTTTCCAATGCCCCAACAGATTTGACATCATCATGTTCATGGCTATCCATGGAATCCTCCACAGCAAATATCCGCTCACCCATCTCTTCCAGGGCTTCCTCCAGCTGGATCTCCAATCCACTGGCAACTTCTTCCATATCTGCTTTTTCAAAGGCCATTAGCTCCATTACCTGCCTGGAATAATCGGAAAACCTCTCATCCTTGTCAATGTCCACTTCCCTGTAAAGCTCGTTTATCAGTTCCTTGGCACGGTCCAATTTATCCTTCTGGGCCTCTGTCTGCTGGTCAAGCCATGGATTTAGCTCCACAAGTGACTTAACATCATCATGAATTTCATCAATATGTGCCTCGGCAGCACCCAATAATTCCAGTCGCCTGGATGCCTTTAAGTCACGGTCAGCATCTATTTCTGCAAGCCGCTGTGCCTCGTCCTCATCAAAGTTTGTGAAGGGTGGAAAGGTTTGAAGAAAATCAAATGACTTGCCACGAAGCTTTGTCATTATTTCCTCAAAGTCACCGTCCTGGAGCGCGAATTTGGAGCGATTGCTCTTCTTGAAAAGCGCACAGACTGCCTTGTTTGGCAGGGCATAAATCTCCACAACAAAGGGAAATCCCTTGTAAAATTGCGGCAAATGGCGCTCATCCATATCCTTGTTGGACAGATACTCC